>JAQGMN010000362.1 GCA_028292345.1 Polaromonas sp.
ACTGGATCCGCACGCCGGCCGAGTTCGACTACATCGTCGAGCCGGACCTGTTTCACGACCTGTTCGGCCATGTGCCCCTGCTGTTCGAGCAGCGCTATGCCGACCACATCCAGGCCTACGGCGAAGGCGCGCTGAAGGCCCATGCGCTGGAGCACGGGCCGGAGCCGGTGCCAGGGGCGGTGGAGATGCTCTCGCGCCTGTACTGGTACACGATCGAGTTCGGCTTGATGCGCGACGAGCGGGCGGGCGGCGAGGTCCGGGCCTATGGCGCGGGCCTGCTGAGCAGCCCGGGCGAGCTGGCTTACTGCGTGCAGTCGCCCGAGCCGGGGCGCACGCCGCTGCGGGACACGGCGGACCTGCTGCGCTGCATGGCGTCACGCTACAAGATCGACAGCTACCAGCAGCAGTATTTCGTGATCGACAGCTTCGACACGCTGCGGGCGCTGACCCAGCCCGACTTCAGGCCGCTCTACCAGGCGCTGAATGCAGGGCGTGCGCAGGCCGCCTAGACAAGGGCGATCGCGGCGGGCCAGTCGCCCAGCGACTGGCCGGTCCGGGCGGCCAGGGCTGTCAGCATCGCCACCTGGACGGCCGCATCCGCCGGCCACCGGCCGTGCAGGCAGGATTGCTCCAGGGCCGCGCAGGCATCGCTCAGGGCCTGCGCGCCCACATTGGACGCCGCGCCCTTGAGCGCATGCGCGGCATGCGACAGGGCCGCGCTGTCGCCGCCGGCCAGGGCGCCGTGGATGTCCCCGGCGCGGTGGGGCATTTCGCTGATGAAAAGCGCCACCACCTCGCGCGTCATGCTGAAGTCTTCATCGTCAAACTCCCGGAACTGCTCCAGACGGCTCCAGTCGATGAGCACCGGCTCCGTCTCAAGGCCCGGAGGAACTGGCAGCGCGGCAGGCATGCCGTCGGGAACGATGATGTCCGCGGCATTGTCGTGCCCGGGCTGCCGGGCATAGCGCGCCAGCGCCTCGGACAGCTCGTCAATGCGCAGCGGCTTGGGCAAAAAGCCGATCATGCCGGCTTCCAGGCAGCGCTGGCGGTCCTCCTCCAGCACCGAGGCGGTCAGGGCGATGAGCGGCGGCGCCGACGCGCCATGCGCGGCAAGAATCAGGCGCGAGGCGACAAAGCCGTCCATCACCGGCATGTTGGCATCCATCAGGATCGCGGAAAACCGGCGCGGCGGGGTGCCCGGGCCGGCGCGCAGCGACGCGGCGACCAGGTCCACCGCTTCGCGGCCGTTGACCGCGGTCATGGCCTCGTAGCCCAGCTTGGCCAGCATGGCGAGCGCGACCTTGAGGTTGATGGCATTGTCGTCGGCGACCAGGATGAACTGGTCGCGGAACGCGGCCGGCTCGGCCCTTGCTACTTTTTCAATAGCTGCCGGGGCAGACGTGACGCGCGCCAGGGCCTCAAACAACTGCGACTGGCGGTAGGGCTTGAGCAGCCTTGCATCGAACATGCGGGCCGGCTCGCCGGTCGGCATCATGCCCGAGGTCAGCAGCACGATGGGCGTGCCCGGCATGCGTTCGCGCAAAATCCGGGCAAAGCTCAAGCCGTCCATCTCGGGCATGTGCATGTCGCTGACCACCACATCGACCGGATTTCCGGCCAGCCAGTCCAGTGCCTCGGCTGCGCGCTCGAAGAGCATCGGCGCCATGCCCCAGCGCCTGAGCTGCTTGTCCAGGATGCGCAGGTTGAGCGGCGTGTCATCGACCACCGCGGCCCGCTGGCCGGCCAGGCTGACCAGGTGCAGCCCCGACAGCATGGCCACTTCGGGCGCATCGGCATGGCCGAGCCGGGCGGTGAACCAGAAGGTGGAACCCCGGCCGGGCGCTGATTCCAGCCCGACCCGCCCGCCCATCAGCCTGACCAGGCGCTTGCAGATCGCCAGGCCCAGGCCGGTGCCG
Organism: Polaromonas sp.; assembly: GCA_028292345.1. Classification (GTDB taxonomy): domain Bacteria; phylum Pseudomonadota; class Gammaproteobacteria; order Burkholderiales; family Burkholderiaceae_C; genus Polaromonas. The sequence continues at coordinate 1,917 of JAQGMN010000362.1, forward strand.
CCGTATTTGCGGGTGGTGCTGGCATCGACCTGGACGAAGGACTGGAACAGGGCGGCCTGGCGGTCCGGCTCGATGCCGATGCCGCTGTCCTTGATGCGGAATTCGATCAGCGCGCCCTGCTCCGGGCTGAAGTCCTCCAGCATGTGGGCCGAGACCAGCACCTGCCCCTTGTCGGTGAACTTGACCGCGTTGTTCACCAGGTTGAGCAGCACCTGGCGCAGGCGCGTCACGTCGCCGCGCACCCAGCCGGGCAGCTCGTCGCCCAGGTCCACCAGCAGCTCCAGCCCTTTTTCACGGGCGCGCGGCGCGCCGATGTCGCAGGCTTCCTCAATCGTGGCCAGCAGGTTGAGCGGCTCGTCCTCGAGTTCGAGCTTGCCCGATTCGATCTTGGAAAAATCCAGCACATCGTTGATCACGCCCAGCAGCTGGTCGCTGGAAATGCGCATGGTGTGGACATAGTCGCGCTGCTCCGTGTCCAGCGCCGTGTCGGCCAGCAGCGTGGTCATGCCCACCACGCCGTTGAGCGGGGTGCGGATTTCATGGCTCATGGCGGCCAGAAACGCCGCCTTGGCGCGGGCCGCGCCCAGGGCTTCGTCACGGGAGGCGTTCAGCTCGGCGGTGCGGCTCGCCACCCGTTCTTCCAGCGTCGCGTTGGCCTCGTGCAGGGCAATGGTCTGCGCCTGGATGGCGGCCCGGTTGCGCTTGAGCTCCCCGGCGCTGCCATGCAGGGACTCGGACAGCTGGCGCACCTCGTCAATGCGGCTGGCCGGATAGGCGGGCGGCACCTCGTCCCGCGCCAGCAGCGCCGCGGCTTCGCCCAGGCGCCGGAATTGCAGGCTCAGCCGCCAGGCCAGCGCAATGGCCAGCAGGGCGCCCAGCGCCAGGATCAGCGCGGTCACGGCCAGCGTGTCCTTCAGGGCGGCCTTCGTCGCTGCCGTAAAGTCGCTTTCGGGAACCGCCACGACCAGGCTCCAGCGCACGCCGATGTTTTCACCGAAGGGTTTCAAGGCCACCACCAGGGTATCGCCCTCAACGGGAATTCGGCGCAGGAAGGACACGCGCTGCACGCTGGACTCCAGGGTCTTGCCCAGGCTGGAAACGGTTTCGCCATAGGCCGTACGGATGATGGGATTGCGGCTTTGCACGGGCTTGTAGCGCTGCAACTGACCGGCGGTATTGGAAAAAAGGACATCGCCGGTCGAGCTGGCCACGGCAAAACCCTGTTCGTCCACCAGGAACACCGCGCCATGGGAGCTGATCCGCATGTTCTGGAGCATCTCGTTCAGGGTCTTGAGCGGAAGGTCCACGGCAAACACGCCCAGGGCGTCGCCGCCGGCGCCGTAGACGGGCTGCGCCAGCGTCAGGCGCAGTTGCGGATCGTTCAACGAAACCGATATCGGCGTGAAGGTCCGCCCCTTGCTTTCCATTGCCGTCCGGTACCAGGGCCGGTTGCGCGGTTCAAAATTGCTGGCTTCGGCGGGCAGTTCATGCTGGCGGTCCCCTGGCGACCCGGCCATGAAAAAGCGCCGCCCCTGGCTGCCCGCTTTGCGCTCGCTCACGCGCACCAGGGTGGCGGCGTCGCGCTTGAAGGTGTCAACCCCCATGAAGTCCCCGCCCTGGGTTCCAAAGTACATCCTTGGAACATCGGCGGTCATGCGTGTCATGGCAAACGCGGTTTGCTCGAACAGTTCGGGCGACTCGATCAACTGGCGTGCGCGCAGCGCGGCCGATGCATCGGGCTGCGCGTGAACCATGCCGTTCAGCACGACATGGGCCTGCGCCAGATGGGTCTCCACGTCGGCCTTGATGCGTTCGGTCATGTCTTCGATGACCTTTTCCGACAGCACCTGCACGCTTTGCACATTGCTGCGGTACAAAAACCAGCCCACGCTGGCCGCCGGAAGCAGCGAGAACAGCAGCAGGCTGGCGATCAGCACGGTCCGAAAGGAAAACGTCCTGGGCGGCGTCAGGCTTGAAGTCATGCGAGGCCCAGAATTTCCAGCGCGTCCATGGGCTGGCTGCGCCCCGGCACCTGAACGAGTGCGCGTTCACCGGTGCGAACCGCCCCGGTGACCAGGCGGTAGGCCTGCACGCTGGCAGCCACTGCCCAGGGCAGGGCCGGCTCGCCCTGGAACAGCTTGAGCGCGGCAGAAACGGTGTCGCCGACCGGCGTGGTCTGTCCCGTGCGGCTGATCAGGCCGTCCAGCGGGGCAAAGGTCACCGGGCCGCTGTGCAGCGCCACGCCCAGCGAAAACTTCGGCAGCCCGCGCCCGGCCAGGTTCTTCTGCACATGGGCGTCAATGCGCCGGGTGGCATTCGCCAGCCCCAGCGCGGCGCGGACCGCCCGCAGCCCGTGGTTCACCGAATGGGTGTCGGCGGCATCGACAAAAATGCACAGCATGCCGTCGCCGACAAACTGCATGTAATGCGCGCCGAACAGGTACACCGTGTCGCCGACGCTGCTGTAGAGCAGCTGGATGATCTCGCTGAGCTCGTTGCTGGTCAGCGCCTGCGTCCACAGCCCGTAGTCGCGCATGTCGGCATACAGCACCGTGGCGCTGGAAAACTTCTCGCTGCCCGGCGCCGTGCTGCTGTCCGGCCACTGCGCGCTGAGGGCCTTGACCATTCGGCTTTCGTACAGCGCGCCGATCTTGTGGCGCTGCGCGTCCAGCGCCAGCTGCACCGCCTTGTCAACCACCTGGCTCCGCATGGCGTCGGCCCGGTCGCGCTTGTGCAGTTGCGCGCCGACGGCTTCGCGCAACTCCTGCGGCGCAAACGGCTTGGTCAGGTAGTCGTCGGCCCCGGTGGTCATGCCCAGGCGCATGTAGCTGCGGTCCTGCAGCGAGGTCAGCAAGATCACCGGCGTGGCCGCCAGCAAGGGGTCGCTTCGCACCTGATCGAGCACTTCGAAGCCATCCATCAGCGGCATCTGCACGTCGCTGACGACCAGGTCCGGCTTGTGTTCGCGAACCAGCGCCAGGCCCTTGGCGCCGTCTTCGGCCGCCACCACTTGGTAGCCTTCCTTCTTCAGCACCTGGCTGACCAGCAGGCGCGTGCCTGCATCATCATCAATCACCACGATCACGGGCATAACACTTCTCGCTAATTTTTGAGGTCTGACCGTGCTTGAGGCCACGGGACAACGCTCTTCGGCCAAGGCCCAGGATGCCGGTAAAAATTCCGATGCATGCAGCCATTGACGCATGCACAACATGTGTCTTTTTGTTTTTTCGGAAAATTGACACCCTGAGAATTTTTTCATCTCAATAATTTCAATTGTCACAAATAAACAAGTAATTATTCTGAATGTTGCAAATTTAACTACAGCATGAGCCAGAAGGTGGAGTTTTTCGGAGCTGTTGAGGCGTCAACCAGACATCCCCATATGCGCAGCGATTCAGGCGGATGGCGTGTCCAGCAAGGCCAGCGTGGCCTGCATGATTTCAGGCACAAAGGCCATCTGCACATGCGCCGCGCCGCGAACCAGCCGGTTGCAGGCGCCCGGCAGCGTGGCGGTGGAGGCCGGGAACACGATGTTGTCGCAGTTCGAATACCAGCAGGTGAACAGCGCATGGCGGCCAGCGGGCATGCCATGGTCCAGCGCAGTGTGCCAGTCCGAGAGCAGGCGCATCTGGCGGCCATTCAGGCCATGGCCGAAACGCGCCAGCCAGGTGCCCCGGTGCGGCGTGCCGATTGTCACCACCTGGTGCACGCGCGCCTCGGCCTTCATCCGCTTGAGCCAGGCCCGGGCGGCCAGGCCGCCCATGCTGTGGCAGACCAGCAGCGGCGCCAGCCCGGTGGCGTCGGTGATGCGCCGCACGGCCGCGTCGATCTGCGGCGCGTAGTCGTCGATCGAGCCGAACAGCGGCTCCAGGCTGACGGCGATGAAGGCATGGCCACGGCCCTGCAGGCGGGCAAGCCATGGCGTCCAGAAGCCCCGGTTGCAGAAAAATCCATGGATAAACACCACGCCCCGGCGGCCCTTGACCCGCGCTGGCGGACCCAGCTGGTCAGCGATGGCGTTGGGCCGAAAGGGCTGGCGCCAGCAAAAAACCCGGGGCGCCGTGACGGTTTCGCCCCACCACGCCGAGAACAGTTCGCGCCAGTTCGGCGGGGGCACCGGATCGCGCTTGTTCAGCTGTCTTGCCAATATCAGTTCAATAGCAAGGAAACCAGAGTAGGCAAGCGCAATTGCTATAAAACCCGTAAATGCCAGAAGCGGCGCGCTGCGGCCGAAATACACCAGCCAGCCCGCAGCCGCAGCGACGATGGACAGGGTGATCAGCCGTTGCAGCGATGCGAGCATGCGGTCAGGCGGTGCGCTGCGGCCGCTCAGGCCAGCGCCACCTCGCGGCCCGTCAGCGTTTTGGCCAGGCCCTGCGCCAGCCGGTTCACCGCGCCATACACCGACAATTGCGGGTTGGCGCCGATGCTGGTCGGGAAAATCGAGCCGTCGTGGATCGAGAGATTGCCCAGTTGCCAGTGCATGCCGTCCGGGCGCGTCACGCCCTGGCGTGCGCTGGCGGCCAGGCCGCAGCCGCCCATCACATGCGCGCTGACGATCTTCACCAGGCGCGGCCTCATCGGCAGCGCCAGCACCGCCTCCCGCGCCTGGGGCCAGGAGGTGTAGGGCACGGCCATTTCGTGCAGCGGCAGCACCTGCCGGGCGCCGGCGGCGAACTGGATTTGCATCATCGACAGCAGCGCCCGGCGCGCGCCCTGCATGACGTAGTCGCCCAGCGGGTAATCGAGCACGGCGGAGCCGTCGCCGCGCAGCTTGACCTGGCCGCCGGGTGCATCGTCATGGAAACCGTCGCGCAGCAGCGCCAGCAGGGTGTGGTTGTGGGGAAAGGACCTGAGCAGGTCATGCTGCCCCTGGCCCAAACCGGGCACGGTGGAGGCAAAGATCAGCGGATGCAGCGGCGGCGCCTCCAGCTTGTAGCCCATGGCACCGTCGACCGGCTGGGTCTGCAGGAAGTGGTCGGTGTAGACCGACTGCGGCGCGCCGCTCCAGGCCTCGACCTTCTGGTCAAAGATGCCCGACGACATCACCACCGGATGCAAAAAGGTCCGGATTCCCAGCCGGCCATGCGGATCGGGCGCGCCAGAGCGCAGCAGCACCGCCGGCGAGTTGATGGCGCCGCCGGCCAGAACATAATGTTTTGCTACTATTTTT
>JAQGMN010000380.1 GCA_028292345.1 Polaromonas sp.
AAGTCGCCCATCACGATGGTGATGACGAAGATCGAGCCGATGATGATGCCGGTGCGCGACAAGGGAATGATGACGTTCCACAGCGTCTGCCAGCCCGATGCGCCGCTGTCGCTCGCCGCCTCGATCAGGCTGCGGTCAATGCGCATCATGGAATTGAAGATCGGCACGATCATGAACATGGTGTAGAGGTGGACAAACGCCAGCACCACCGAGAAGTCGGAAAACAGCAGCCACTCGACCGGCTGATTGATCAGACCCGCGCCCTGCAGGCTCTGGTTGACCAGCCCGTTGCGCCCCAGCAGCGGCACCCAGGAAATCATGCGGATCACGTTCGAGGTCCAGAACGGAATCGTGCACAGCACGAACAGCAGCGTCTGCACGCCCGGCGAGCGCACATGGAAGGCCAGGAAATACGACACCGCAAAGCCAATCACCCCCGTGATCAGCCAGACCAGGAAACTGAACTTGAAGGTCGAAAGATAGGTCTTGAAGGTCACGCACAGCTCGGACGTGTTGCCGCAGCCTTCAAAGATGGAAACGTAATTTTTCAGCGTGAAGCCGGGCAGCAGCTCGTATTCATTGAAGTCCCAGAAGCTGACCATCAGGATCAGCGCCAGCGGAATCAAAAAGAACAGCACGAACACCGCCGTCAGCGGCAGCGCCTGCCACCACGCGGCCAGCGACCTGCCGGGCGCCCTGGCGGGGCTGGAGATGGCGGTGATGGCCGGAGCGCTCATGATGGTTCCAGAGAAAGTGCCTGCCTGCGCGGCAAGTGAAGAAAAACATGTTCAAGTAGTAGCGCGGATACGGACTTGCTCCTTCCCCTGCTGGGGGAAGGCGGGGATGGGGGCCTCCCCGAATCCGAATTCGGCCCCATCAAGCCCCTGGCAGCCCGACTGCCCCAAAGACCGGCCGCTGGCGTTTGACCTGCGCTGGCCCCCATCCCAACCTTCCCCCAGCGGGGGAAGGAGCAAAACCGGGCGTCCATACATCAGGCCGCTACAAACTCATTCCACTTCTGGACCATGTAGTTGTTCTCGTCCATCAACGCGTTCCAGCAGGCGATGGAGCCCATGCGCGCTTCGTAGCTGCCGCCGTCGCGCACCGCACCTAGCTTGGCCAGCAGGTCGCCGTTGGGGCCCTTGATGTCCTGGCTGGCGGGCTTGCCTTCCATCCAGTAGGCCCATTCGTAGGCTTCCATCTTGGACTTGGCGGTGTCGAGCACGGCGCTGTAGTAGCCCTGGCGGTTCAGGTAGGCGCCGGCCCAGCCGTCGAGGAACCAGTTGATGAACTCATAGGCGCCGTCCTGCTTGCGGCCCGACAGCGTGGCCGGCAGGCCGAAGCCGGCCGCCCAGGCGCGATACCCTTCCTTGAGCGGCTGGAAGTTGCAGGCGATGCCCTTGGTGCGCACGGCGGTCACGGCCGGGCTCCACATCGACTGGATCACCACCTCGCCCGACGACATCAGGTTGACCGACTCGTTGAAATCTTTCCACAGGCTGCGGAACTGGCCAGCCTTCTTCGCCTCGATCAGGGTCTTGATCGTCAGGTCGATCTCCGGCTTGGTCATGTTGCCCTTGTCCGGGTACTTGTACAGGCCGAGCGCCTCGACTACCATGGCCGCGTCCATGATGCCGATGGACGGTATGTTCAGGATCGAAGCCTTCCCCTTGAACTCGGGGTTCAGCAGCTCGGCCCAGGAGTTGATCGGCCGCTTGATCAGGTCGGGCCGGATGCCCAGCGTGTCGGCGTTGTACACCGTCGGGATCAGCGACATGAACTGCGTCGGGCTCTTGGCGAAGACCTTGCTTTTCTCGCCTTCGAGGTAGATCACCTTTTTGGGCGCCGTGCCCTGGTCGCCCACGGCCTTGCCATTCACCATGCCGGTGGTGAACAGCGGCGTGATCTTGTCGGCGTTCCTGATGCGCTTGACGTCGATGCCCTTCAGGTTGCCGGTGGGCACGATCTTCTTCAGCGAGAAGTATTCGGTGTCGATCAGATCGAAGCTGTTGGGCGCGGTCACGGCGCGCTTGGACACGTCGTCGGTGGTGACGGCCACGTACTGGATGGTGATGCCGGTGTCGGCCTTGAATTTTTCGGCAATCTTCTTGTCCTGGTTCACCGCGGTGCCCAGGTAGCGCAACACGATTTTTTCCTGCGCATGCACGGCCGGCGCCATGCCGGCGGCCAGGATGCCCGCCATGCCGGCGGTGCCCTTGAGCAAGGCGCGGCGCTGCAGGCCGGCGGCGATGTCTGGGGAATTGGAAACAGAGTCGGACATGGTGAAAGCTCCTGGTGGCGTGGGGATCTTCTTGCGAAGGCGGGGGGTAAAAAAGAAAACCGGGGGAAACGAAAAAGCGTCAGGCGGTGGCGGTGACCGGCGCGCAGCGCTCGCTTTGCAGGCTGTGCGCCGCCTCGGGCGTCCAGGTCAGCTGCACGGCTTCGCCCAGGGCATAGGGCCGCGCCGCGAATTCCGCCTCGGACACCATCACCGACAGCTCGGCGGTGGTTTGCGCGGTCCGCGACACACCGGGGTTCTGCAGGCCCAGCAGCACATAGGTGCCCTGGTATTCGACATCGGTGACCACGGCGCGCCTGTTGTGCAGACTGTCAGGCGCGGCCTGTCTGGCAGGCGTGAGACGCATGTGGTCGGTGCGCACGCCGATCTTGCCGGCGGGGGTGTCCAGCACGTTGTGCCCGCCCATGAAGCGCGCCACGAATTCGCTGGCCGGGCGGTTGTAGACCTGGTGCGGCGAGCCGACCTGCTCGATCAGCCCGTGGTTCATCACCACCATGGTGTCGGCCAGCGCCATGGCTTCTTCCTGCGAATGCGTGACATGAATGAAGGTCAGGCCCAGTTCCTTTTGCCAGCGGCGCAGCTCGGCGCGCATCTGGATGCGCAAAAAAGGGTCGAGCGCCGACAGCGGCTCGTCCAGCAGCAGCACCTTGGGCTGGGTGATGAGCGCCCGCGCCAGCGCCACCCGCTGCTGCTGGCCGCCCGAGAGTTCGGCCGGCTTGCGCCCGGCCAGCGCGCCCATGGCCACCCGCTCGAGCAGATCCCTGGCGCGGGCCAGACGCTCGGCCTTGCCCATGCCCTTCATCTTCAGGCTGAAGGCCACGTTGTCCAGCGCCGACAGGTGCGGAAACAGCGCAAAGCTCTGGAACATCATGGCCGTGCCCCGGCTGGCGGCGGGCAGGTCGGTGATGTTGCGGTTGTCCAGCAGGATGTCGCCGCTGGTCACCGACTCGTGGCCGGCGATCATGCGCAGCGTGGTGCTTTTGCCGCAACCCGACGGCCCCAGCAGGCAGCAGTAGCTGCCGCTCTTGATGCGCAAATTGATGCTGTCCACGGCGGGGCTGCCTTGCGCATAGCGCTTGGTCAGGGCGACCAGTTCAATGGCGGCGGGGCTGGCGGAAGGAGGGGAAGCAGCAGTCATGCCATACGTGATTGCAAAAGCTGTGCCAGGCTTGTGTACGGTCGCGCAAACGGATTGTGTACAAAATTGCACAGGATCAGTGCAGCCGGCCGGCTTGAGGGCAATTGTGGTGCGCAGCCTGCACGCCAGCAGGCCGCGCCATTGAAAAAGGCCTCCTCGGAGGCCTTGCGCGCTCTGGCGTCAAGCGGTCAGCTTCTGTTTTTCACCCCGCAGGTGTTCCAGCCCAAAAGCGCGTAAGGCGGGCACCAGCCGATGGCGCCTGTGGCCAGCAACACCACGCCCAGCCAGCCCCACACGCCGATGGTGCCGTTCAAGGTCAGGCCGATCAGCACCAGGCCGATGGCGATGCGAAGGATGCGGTCAATGCCGCCGACATTGGATTTCATGGCTGTTTCCCCTGAAGTGAAGTGGTTGATACGCTCATTGGACGCCTTGCCGAGCGCCCGGTCTGTGACCTGCGTCACGCAGCCCGCATGCGGGCGGGCGCCCGGTTCAGGCGGGCAGGCCGGCGGCCACGGCGCGAAGCGCAGCGCTGTCCAGGATGTGGATGCGCTCGCGCGCCAGTTCCAGCCAGCCTTCGCGCTCGAAGCGGCGCAGCAGGCGCGAGACGATCTCGCGCACCGTGCCCAGCTCGTCGGCCAGCGCCTGGTGCGTCAGCGCCAGATTCGGCCCCCGGCCGAGCAGCGCGGCGGCCAGCCGCTGGTCCAGCCGTTGAAAAGCCACCGCGTCGATCAGGCCGGTCAGGTCGGCCATGCGTTCGGCGAACAGGCCCAGCACCTCGTTGCGAAACGCCGGCGTTTCCAGCCAGCGGCTGAAGGTTTCAGGCGCAATCAACAGCAGCGTGCTGGGCCGCGTCGTCACGCCGTGCGCCGACAGCGGCTGGGTGCGAAACAGGCAGGCCGACGACACCAGGCACAGCTCGCCCGGCACCACCCGGTACAGCTCCAGCGAGCGGCCATCGCCTGAACTGCGCGAGACCTTGATCTCGCCACCCAGCACCAGCGGAAAGCCCTGGCAGGGTGTGTTTTCGGTGAACAAGACCGTGCCCGCCGGTACGCTGACGGGTGCGATGGCCGGATGCACGTCGGCCAGCGAAGGCTGCACCTGCGCCAGGGCCGGGTAAAGCAGGGAAGGGGCGGGCAGGGCAGGCGCTGGCGTCATGGACGTGTCCGGTGAAGCTGAAAATGGGAAACGCCTCATGATAAGTGGCGATGCCTTGACCCAGCCAGCGGCGCCATGCGCCGTGATTTTTTTGGACTCAAACCGCGAAAGGAACTTTGGAGGATTTCCGGCTCACGCCTGCTGCCAGTGCGCACCCGGCGATTGGAAAGACAGGCAAATGACCAGCCACTGCGTTGCAAGAGCTGCCAGCCAGATGTTCAGTGAATCAACTCATCAAGCATTGATGGCAGATCAGTTCTGCACCAGGTTTGATTCCGCTTCTAAATCAATTTGATATGTCGTTGCTTCGCCTTGCCGTGCCAAAGCACTGTCTGCGGCTTCGCGCCTAATCTCGGATTGATTCAGAAACGCAATGAGATGCTGCGGGAGAGTGCCATGCTGCTGGAAGGCCTTGAACTGGCACCAGAAATCGGCTTGCCGCCGCTGGCCGCAGGGCGACAGCATTCCAAGGGAGT
>JAQGMN010000446.1 GCA_028292345.1 Polaromonas sp.
GGGGGTGAGCCGCTCCACGCTCTGGCGCTGGCGCCGGCAGAACGATACAAAGTCTCCTGCCGAAGACCACTGACCGCCAGCAGAGCTGAACTTTCATACATCCTATTTAAAATTCCCTGTGGATGCGACCGCACGGCAATCGTTTACGGCCGATATAGCCGCTGGCAACGCATGGCCCACTTCAACTTCCATTGGCCCTACGTATTGGCGCCGATGCCAAATTTGACCCGGGCGACCGAAAATCAGTGGCCATCCTGCAAATCACGCAAGCCCGGGGGTTTTGCCGGATGCAGACCGTATGCCCCTGGTCAGTAAAAACCAGCACCCTTGTTCAAATCGGCGTCGGCAGCAACAGGCAGCCTTAAAAGCGACGGTATCCATCTTTTTAATGAGGTGATCATTCATCGCCACCAGCTCTTTGAATTTCTGGCCGGCCATATGGCTGGTCTAAAGGACAGGCGACATGATCAAAGAGGCTTTAAACCGCCGCGATGACGATGATCTCGATCAGCAGTTCGGGAGCGGCCAGCTTTGCCTCGCAAGTCGCGCGCGCCGGGCTGCCGTTGGCCGGTACCCATGCTTCCCAAACCGCGTTCATGGGCGTGAAGTCGGCGGTAAGGTCTTTAAGCCAAATCTGCGCACTGAGAATTTTTTCCTTGCTGCTGCCGACGCTAGCTAAGCGGGCATCAATGGTATCGAGCACACTTTGCGTTTGGGTGGCAATGTTCCCGTCACGCACGGCCGAGGTAATACCGGCCAAGTACACGACGCCGTTGTGGACGACAGCGCGGGACAGGCGGGGGGTGGATTCGAAGCGTTGGATGTCGGTCATGGTTAAAGAGTTTTTTGGGTTAATTAAAGGAAAAGTGTTCGGACAACCGAACGCAAAGCGCGCAAATGCAACGCAAACGGAATGTCAAAAAGACAACAGCAACAAAAGGTATGAATGCTCACTGCCTTTCAATTTTTACTGCACCGTATGCGAATCCTTAGCGCGCTTTGCGTTGAGCAGTACGCTCTCCTGCGCAGTGGCGAGACCAAACCGATCGACTGCAAAAGGCGCAATGGGCTGCGTGCTTCGCCCATCGAGCACGAGTTCTGACACAATCTGCCCCCCTATCGGGCCAAGTTCGAAGCCATGTGCCGAAAATCCGAAGGCGTGCACCAGGTTTGGTGCTTTTTTGCTCAGACTGATGACGGGAATCTCATCAGGCATAAAGGCCTCGACACCAGCCCAGGCCCGGTTGATGCCGACGCCCTTGAGGTGAGGAAACAAGTCGGTCACGGTCTGCGCGCTGGTTGAGAGTTTCATGAAATCGACCTCGCCATGCCGCGCGACCACATCGGCGCCGCAGCGCAGACCGCCGCCGATCAGCACGGTACCGTTGGCGAACTGCTTGAACGACAGCGGCCGGCCGGCTGCACCCAGCACCGGGTCGATAAAGTGCGGTATACGCTGGGTGATCATCAGCATCAGCCCGCCAGGCTTCATGGCTACGGGCTCGCCAACCTGCGCGGCAAAGTCACCGGCCCAAGCACCGGCGGCATTGACCAGCCAGGGCGCACTGAATACGCCGCGGGGCGTCGTGACGCGCCAGCGGTCGCCAACACGCTCTACCGTCTGTGCCGGCGTGGTTTCATGAAAGGCGGCGCCCAGGCGCTGTGCGGCATGGCGAAAGGCGGTCACCGCGCGGTAAGGCACGGCGTGGCCGTCGTCCTTCACCCAGATGCCGCCGACCTGATGGGGCGTGAGCGCCGGCGCAAGCTCATGCACCGCCTTAGCATCCACAATGACTTCGTGGGTGAAGCCGAGCGCGGTCAGGTCGGCCACGCGGCGCTTGAGTTTTTCCAGCTCCGCCGGTGTTTCGGCGATCTGCAACTGGCCGCTGCACACGAAGGTGGCGTCTTCGCCCAGCAGTTCGGGCAGCCTGTGCCACAAGTCCAGCGAGGCACGGGCCAGGGGAACCTCGGCATAGTGCCGGCCCAGCGTGCGCACGCCGCCGGCATTGACGCCCGAGGCATGGCGCGCGCAGTACTCGGCTTCGAGCAGGATGACTTTCGCGCCGCGCCGCGCCAGGTGAAAGGCGCTGGAGGTGCCGTGGAAGCCGCCGCCCATGACGATGACATCGGCACCGGTCTCCTGGCCGCGGCCCTCAGGCTTCACGGGCGAGTTCCCCGAGCGTGATGGGCTTGATGGGCGGGCGGATGCGAAAGTAGCCGATCTCGGCCGGCGCCAGGCCGCGCGCCTCGGCGATGACTTCGGTCACCGTCAGCCCGCATTGCCGGCCCTGGCACGGGCCCATGCCGCAGCGGCCAAAACTCTTGGCCTGGTTGGGGCCGGTGCAGCCGAGCTTGACATAGCTGCGGATGTCGCCGGCCGTCACCTCTTCGCAGCGGCAGACGATGACGTCGTCGGCCGGGATGCGGTTGGCCGCCTTGGGCCGGTAAAGCGCGTCGAGGAAGGGACGGATGAAAAGGTGCTTGCGCATCTCGGCGCGCAGGGGCTGCCCGAGGTGGTCGCGCGCGGCATTGTCGAGCTTGCCGCAGTACGCCGCAGCGGCCAGCCCGGCAACCTCGCCTTGCAAGGCGGCCACGCGTGCGCCGCCGATGCCGCCGCCGTCCCCAGCGACGAAAACGCCGGGAACGTCCAGCGCGCCCCAGGCATCGGTCACCGGTGTCCAGCACAGTTGCGCGCTGTCCCATTCGTGCTTGGCCCGCACAGACCAGGAAAACTGGGTATTGGGCACCACGCCCTGGTGAAGCAGCACCACCGGGCTGTCGACCGTGCGCGCCGCGCCGCCGCTGGAAAAACCAAGGCCGCTGGCTTCGCCGCTGCCCAGCACATGCAGGTCGGTCGCGCCTTTGTAAAAGGGAACGCCCGCCTTCTTCAGGGTGGCCATCAGCGCCAGGCCTTTCTTGAGATAAGGCCAGCCGGCCAGCGCGCCGCCCGCATGGCGGATCGCGCGCCGGTAATCGCTGCCGTCGGTCGTGTCGACGATGGCCGCAATCGGAACGCTGGCGCGCACATACTGCCAGCCCAGCAGGTAGAGCAGCGGACCGCACCCAGCCAGGACGACGGGTTTCGTGGGCGCCATGCCGGCGCTTTTGAGCATGATCTGCGCCGCGCCTGCCGTCAGCACGCCGGGCAGCGTCCAGCCGGGGATGGGGAAGGGCCGCTCCATGGCGCCAGTGCACAGCAGCACGGCCTTGGCCTGCAGCGATTTGACCTGGCCGTCCTGCAGGTAATGCACCAGGCGCTCGGCCGTCACCTGCCAGACGGCCGCGCCGCCGATGTGCCGCGCGCCGCTGGTGGCAAAGTCCCGGGCGATGTCCGCGCCGGCACTGTAGTCAGGGCCCAGGATGTCCAGCCGCTGCTTCGGTGCATCGGTGATGCCGCGGTAGATCTGGCCGCCCACCGCGAGTTGTTCATCGAGCACGACCACGCTGGCGCCGTGCCTGCGGGCAGTCACTGCGGCGGCCATGCCGGCCGGACCGGCGCCGATGATGGCAATGTCCACGGACTCGACGAATTTGGGCGTGTCATTGACCATGATTGGCCTCTGCGAAGTCGCGTTCGGCCATCAGGTCGCGCATGCCGTCCTGCGTGCGGATGTCCATGCCTTCGCGCAGCGCGACAAGGCAGCCCTGGCGGTTGGGCATGCCGTCGATCTCCAGCAGGCATTCGAAGCACACGCCCATCATGCAATAGGGCGCACGCGCCTGGCCCGATACCGGCGAATTGCGAAAGCGCCGCACGCCCGCCCCCAGCAGCGCGGCAGCCACGCTGGTGGTGGCCGGCACGCGCAGCGGCTCGCCGTTGAAGGTGACCGCAACGGTCGCGGCCCCGTGCGGGTCATTGAGGGGCTGGAACAGGGGTTCAGTGGGCATGGCTGGGGGAATAGTTGGGGTTCAGAAAACGGTCGCCGGAGAAGACTTCGATATCCTGCGGTTTGCCGCCGGTGCCGGTGACCCAGTGCGCGAGATGCAGGGCATGGGCGGCCGCCAGCGTGACGCCGCTGTGGCAGGTGGTGACGAAGGCGCCCGGATGCTTGGCCGACTCCTGGTAGATGGGAAATCCGTCAGGGCTCATCACGCGCAGCGCGCCCCAGGCGCGCACCAGGCGCAGGCTGGCCAGGACGGGAAAGGTCCGCACGCCGCGCTGGGCAATGTTGGCCAGCACGCCGGTGGTCACGCTGTCGTTGAAGCCGACCTCCTCCATCGAGTCGCCCAGCTGGATCGTGCCTTCATCGGTCTGCCGCACGTTCAGCGTCGGATAGTCGAGGAACCTGGCGGTCCGCTCGCCGACCAGCACCTGCCCGCGATTGGGCACGACCGGCGCGTGAATGCCGAACTGCCCGGCCAGATCGCGGTTGCCCAGGCCGGCGGCCAGCACGACGCGCGGCGCCTGCCAGCGGCCTTCGACGGTGAAGCGGCGCTCGGCGCCCTGCCCCTGCGCCGTGACCTGGCGGGCCGCCTGGCCGCTGACATAGTGAACGCCGTACTTCAGATTGGCCGCATGCAGCGCGCGCAGCAGCTTGAGCGGGTTGGTGTGCCCGTCCATTGGCGTGTAGCTGGCGCCGACCACCTCGCGCCCGATGGCGGGCACCCGGTCCAGCACCTCGCGGCGCGTCATCATCTGGAAGGGATAGTCGCCGGGCAGTTCGTCCTGGATGGCTTGCAGGCGCTGGCGGCGCTCTTGCAGTTCTTCGTCGGAAAAATAAAAACTGAACCCGCCGGGTTGCTGCAGGTGGACATCGACACCGGTGTCTTCCAGCAGCGCGGCAGCGAGTTTGGGCCACAGCAATGCCGACGCCCGCGTCCAGCGCGCATAGGGCGTCATGCCGAAGCCCTTGCCCTGCACCCACACCAGGCCGAAGTTGCCACGGGAGGCGCGGAAAGCCTGGTCGCCCTCGTCGAGCAGGGTGACGCGGGCGCCCTGGCGGGCCGCGCCATAGGCCACGGCGCTGCCGACCAGGCCGCCGCCGATGACGATGAGGTCGCTGCTCTGCATGGAAAGGTTGGGTGTCATTGCTTGCCGATCAGTACGCGGTCCAGGCCGACGATGCGGTCCATCACCACCATCACGACCAGCGTGCCGACGATGAGGACGGTGGCCACGGCGGCGACCAGCGGGTCGATAGTCTGCGCGATCTGGTTGTACATGGCCACCGGCAGCGTGGTGGTGCCTGGCGTGGCGACGAAGACCGTCATCGTCAGCTCGTCAAAACTCTGGATGAAGGCCAGGATCCAGCCCCCGGCGACGCCCGGGATGATCATGGGCAGCACGACCCGGCGAAACGCCGTGAAGCGCGATGCGCCCAGCGAGAGCGCCGCGCGCTCGGCATCGCGGTCCATCCCGGTCGCCGACGCCAGCACCAGCCGCAGCGCATAAGGAATGATCACCACCACGTGCGTGGCCGCCAGCCAGCCAAATGAACCGCTGACGTTGAGCGTGGTGAAGAACCGAAGAAAGGCAACGCCCAGCACGACATGCGGAATCATCAGCGGCGACAGAAAGAAACCCATCAGCACACCGCGTCCGGCAAACTTGTAGCGCGTCAGCGCCAGCGCGCCGGGCACCGCGAGCAGGATCGCTACGGTGGCCGAGGCCAGCCCCAGCCACAGCGAGAACCAGAAGGCGCGGATGATCTCGGTCGAGTCCAGAATGGCGCGAAACCAGCGCAGCGAAAAGCCTTCGTTGAAGGGCATCGAGATGTAGCCCTTGGCGGTGAAGGACACCAGCATCACGACGACCAGCGGCGCGATGATGAAGCCGATGAAAAGGCTGTGGTACAGCAGCGAGAAAATACCGTTCTTGCGCATGGTCAGCTTTCGTGGAGGTTCGGGTTCACGCGTCGAACACCTGGCGAAAGCGCCGCTCGACCCAGCGGTTGGCGCCCAGGATGATGACCACGTTGGCCATCAGCAGCAGCATGGCGATGGTCGCGCCCAGCGGCCAGTTCAGCGTGTTGAGGAACTCGTCGTAGGCGGCAGTGGCCACGACCTTGAGCTTGCGCCCGCCCAGCAGCGACGGCGTGGCGAAAGCGGAAGCGGCCAGCGCAAAGACGATGATGCAGCCCGACAAAATGCCCGGCAGCAGTTGCGGCAGCATGATGCGCCAGAACACCTTGAGCGGCGAAGCGCCCAGCGACAGGCCCGCGCTTTCAATCTGCGGGTCGAGCTTTTGCAGATTGGCCCAGACCGAGATCACCATGAAGGGGATCAGCACATGGGTGAGCGCAATGGCCACGCCGGTCATGCTGAACAGCAGGCGCACGGGCTCGCTGACAATGCCCAGTTGCAGCAGCGCGCTGTTGATCAGTCCGTTGTTGCCAAAGAGGATGGCCCAGCCGAGCGTGCGGACCACCACCGAGATCAGCAGCGGACCCAGGATGACGATCAGGAACAGCGCGCGCCACGGGCTTTTCATGCGCGCAAGGATCAGCGTCTCGGGCACGCCAAAGACCACGCACAGCAGCGTCACGCCCAGCGCCAGGCCGCCGGTGCGCAAAAATATCTCGTGGTAATAGCCGTCCGAGAAGACTTCGAGGTAGTTCTTCCAGGTGTAGTCGGGAAGCACGCCGCGTGTGCCGTCAAAGGCGTGAAAGGACAGCAGCACCGTCAGCAGCAGCGGCACCAGCAGCAGGCCGATGAAGAGCAACAGCGCGGGCGACGACAGCAGCCAGGGTGCAAAGCCGGCCTTGTCGTCGGCCGACTTGCGCGGCTTGCCCGGATTTTTTGCGGCCGGTGCCATGGCGGGCACCGTTGCGCCGTGCGCTTCAGCCATGGGCCACCTCCAGCGGCAGCACGCGCAGGTCGTCGTCCGACCAGCTCAAGCCGACCTGGCTGTCCTCGGGCGGCGGCACTTCGCCGATGTTGGGCAGGCTGACGCGCATCAGGCCAAAGCTGGTCTGCACTTCAAGCATCCAGTGGTTGCCCAGGAAAAGCCGCGTTTTCACCTGGCCCGGCAAGCCCGTTCCGGCGTCGCCCAGGCGCAGCTTTTCCGGCCGCACGAAGACATGCACGTCGCCGGTCGCTTCACGGCCACCGTGCGGAATGTGCAGCGTGTGCTCGTTGACGCTGACAATGGCGCAGCGGGCGTTGTTGCTGACGACGCGGCCTCGCAGCGAATTGGTTTTGCCGAGGAAGGCCGAGGCAAACGGCGATTCAGGGCGCTCATAGGCCTCGAACGGCATGGCAAGCTGCACGATCTTTCCACCGTGCATCACCGCGATGCGGTCGCTCATGGTCATCGCCTCGACCTGGTCGTGCGTGACCAGCAGCGTGGTGATGCCCAGGTGGCGCTGAATGGTGCGCAGCTCGATGTGCATGTCCTCGCGCAGCTTGGCGTCAAGGTTGGACATGGGCTCGTCGAGCAGCAGCAGTTGCGGACGAACGGCCAGCGCGCGGGCAATAGCCACACGCTGGCGCTGGCCGCCCGACAGTTCACGCGTCATCCGGCCGCCCAGGCCGCCCAGGCGAACGAGTTCGAGCGTTTCCCCGACACGCGTGGCACGCTCGCTGCGGGACATGCCGCGCATCTCCAGGCCAAAGCCAATGTTGTCGGCCACCGTCATGTGGGGAAACAGCGCATAGCTCTGGAACACGACGCCCATGCCGCGCTTTTCGGGCCGCAGGCGGGTGATGTCCTGGCCTTCGAGCACGATCTGGCCGGCGGTCGGGGTCACAAAGCCGGCAATCATCTGAAGCGTGGTGGTCTTGCCGCAGCCCGAGGGGCCGAGCAGCGAGATGAATTCACCGCGCTCGATGTCCAGGTCCATCGACTGGACCGCGACGAAATCGTCGAAATGCTTGGTGAGTTGGGTGAGGCTGAGGAAGGGCATGGGGGCACCGGTGGCTGTCGGCAGGAACAGGGACCGCGCAGCGCTGGCGCGGGTCCGACGGAGCCGGCGCGGGTCGTGCGCCGGCGGGTTTCACTTAGCGTTCGATGGTGCGGTTCCAGCGGTTGGTCCACTCGCCGCGCTTTTCATTGACCACCTTCCAGTTGGTGGGAATCAGCTTGCCGATCTGCGCCGGACCGTAGGGCACCTTGGCAGCGACGGCTGGCTCCAGCTGGACTTTGCTGTTGACGGGGCCCCAGCCCTGGGTGTCGGCCTGCCAGGCCTGGACTTCGGGCGTCATCAGGTACTGCAGCAGGGCCTGCGCCTGGTCGGACACATCGCTCTGCACCACGGGGCAGGCCGCAATCAGCAGGGCCATGGCGCCTTCTTTTGGATACACGAATTCGATGGGGAAACCGGTGGCCTTGAAGGACTCGACACGGCCGCTGCCCCAGACGGCCAGCGAGATGTCGCCGTTCTGGAACAGCTCGGTCATCTTGCCGGGCGACGGCTCCCAGGCCAGCACATTGGGCGCGACTTCCTTGGTCATGGCGGTGAAGCCGGGGTCGATGGCGTTTTCACTGCCGCCGCGCATTTTCGAATACATGATCAGCGTCTGCAGGCCGTAAGTGTTGGAAATCGGCGGCACTGCAATCTTTTGCTTGAACTTCTTATCGGTGAGAATTTCCCAGGAGTCCGGCTTGGGCAGGCCAGCCTTCTTGAACGCCTCAGTGTTGTAAGCCAACCCCGTGGCGACAGCGCCGACAGCAACCGAGCGGTCATCGATACGGGCTAGGGGGTACAGGTCTTTGTAAATGGCTGCGTCCTTGATCTTGTCGCAGAATCCGAATTGGACAGCCTGTTGCATCGGGCCATCGTCGAGCAATACCAGATCCAATTCCTGTTTGTCTTTTTGGGCCTGTAGCTTGGCCAGGGTATCGGTAGAGTTTCCGGCAACATAAACGATCTTGACTTTGTTCGTGGCCTCAAAGGCCGGAATGATTCTTTCCTTAAACAGTTTTTCGCTAGATCCTCCGTAAGAACCCACATAGAGCGTGGGGACGGCCTGTGCCTGAACAGCGCCAGCACCTAACACCGCAAGGGCCGCCGCCACCGGAGCGAACAAAAATTTTGCTTTCATGGGTTCTCCATAATGGTGCATACCACCCAAGTTAGGGCATTCCATGCACTAATATCACACATCAGGTTATGGGTTAGTATTTACCCTATACCCTGCCCTACCGCTTATAAAGCCAATACTAAGCATCCATTTGGCACATAACAAATATCATTATTTACTTCATTCATAACATTACGTTATAGGAATTTATTTTTGGAAAACCATGCGACTCAGGCAACTTGAAGCTTTTCGCGCCATCATGTTGTGCCAGACAGTCACGCGCGCGGCGGACATGCTTTTCATTTCTCAGCCTGCGGTGACACGGTTGCTTGCCGACCTCGAAGCGAGCGCCGGCTTCCCGCTGTTCGAGCGGGCGCGCGGGCGCCTTCACCCGACAGCCGAGGCCCACCTGCTGTACGAAGAAGTGAACCGCTCGCTGGTTGGCGTGGAGCGCATCGCGCGCACAGCCTATGCCATCAAAACCCAGCAGCGCGGCGCCATGCATGTGGCAGCGCCCCCCTCGATCGCGCTGTCCTTCTTGCCACGCGCCATTGCGCACTTTTTGAAGGACCACGCCGAGATCAAGATCATGCTGGGCGTCTACGATTCGCGCAGCATTGTGGATATGGTGATCGGGCAGCGCTGCGATGTCGGTATCGTCAACCTATCGATCAGTCACACTGGAACGCACGGCGACAGTTTGCTGTCAACTGCTCATGTGTGCGCAGTGCCGGTCAATCACCCGCTGGCAGTCAAGGAGCTCGTTGTGCCGGCAGACCTGGAAGGCGAGGTCTTCATCTCGCAGCCCAATAACGGCAGTACGCGGCTACTGATCGATGCCATGTTTGCAGCGCATGGCGTTAACTACAAACCTGCGCAAGTCGAGACTCAGGTATCGGCCACGCTGTGCTCATTGGTAAGCGCAGGCCTGGGTGTTTCACTGGTCGATGCCATCACGGCAATGGAATACGTGGGCAAAGACTTGCGCTTCATCCGCTTCGAGCCGGCGGTCCCGCTTGAATTTTCGGTGCTGACGCCGCTGCAGCGCATGCCACCCAAACTGGTGGACTCGTTCATTACGCATGTCCGCAAATTTGCGCTGGCCGAACTTGACCCGCTACTGGTCATGAATCATTAACTAGCAGACTTGAGCGTTTAGGCCCAGCAGAATTGAGACGTTGTAGCCGTTTACTTAGCAGGAGAAAAACTTTCCGGGCTGACTCCGTGCTGATCAACACTGATAAGGAAAAGCGCGTGCTGCTTGCTTGAGATGGAAAAGGACGCAGGCATGGACTGCCCCTACAGACCATTGATGCAACCGATCGCATCAGCTTGCCAGAACGTTTTCTCCTAGCTTAGATTTCCAGTAGCAAACTAAGACCGGCCGGAAGAGCGTGACTAGCCAGACGGGCAGGATGCAAAAATAAGCGAAATAACCGCTCTCGACTCTTCGGAAAAAATCACAAAACATATCGTTGCTCGGCTTTATTAACGATTATTCAACGCATAGCCCTAAGCCATCGTGACTGGCTTGAAGTAAGGCAGTTCAGCCAAGCCAGCGCCATTGACCGACTGCCGGTGGTCAGCGCCAACGGCGCGGCCTTGAGGCACTGAGCCTGTACAACACATGCGCAAGCCGCACATGGCTTGACGTTTGGCGAACACAGAAATTGCGTAGATAGGCTAGAACAAACTGCGCAACACCTGCATCAGCGTATTGCTCAACCAAGGCATGCCGCTGTACGGCTGATGGGGGGCAGGTCATTAGCGGCGAACACGCTACCCGGACGCCGTTGATTTGGCAGCGTGTCAAGCCCGCATTGACGGTTGCAGCTTGATGTGAGCGCCTACTGGCATTGCGATGTGATGGAAGTGGCGTGTGGTGACACGACTGTTTGTTCTATGCCAAACAAGCGATGTTCATGCGTTTTCTGCCGCGACCTCGACCCGGGTAAAAAGATTAAAAAGCGTTTTATGGCCAACTTGGGGAAAACCCTATTCAAACAAGTCATATAGATGATCTATATTTATCTGGCGGACAAATGCTGTCGCGACTTTTCATATTCACGGGACCCGGTCCCGCGATTGCTCATCCACTCAAGGAGAATTTCAGTGATCCATTGCGTACTACACGAAGAAAAAGACAGCGTTGCTGTCGTTGTTGTCGAAGGCATCGAGGCCGGCCAAGACATGACCGCCCTGATCCTGGACGATGACCGCACCATCACCATCAAGGCCAATGCGGCCATCCCGATCGGCCACAAGGTGGCAGTCAAGGACATGGCCACAGGCGACACCGTCATGAAATACGGCACCGACATTGGCAAGGTCGTGGCGCCCATCGCCATTGGCGACCATGCACACGTTCACAACATCAAGACCAAGCGCTGGTAAGCCAGCCACCGCCCGTCCGCCCATTCCAATTCATTCAAGGTTTTCTCTCATGTCCAACATCGACAAAAACACGACTTTCTGGGGCTATCGCCGCGAAAACGGCCGCGTCGGCGTGCGCAACCACGTCATCATCCTGCCGCTGGACGACCTGTCGAACGCCGCCGCCGAGGCGGTCGCGCACAACATCAAGGGTGCGCTCGCGATTCCGCATCCGTACGGGCGGCTGCAGTTCGGCGCCGACCTCGACCTGCATTTCCGCACGCTGATCGGCGCCGGCTGCAATCCCAACGTGGCGGCGGTGGTGGTGATCGGCATCGAGGACAGCTGGACGCAGAAGGTGGTCGACGGCATCGCCGCCACCGGCAAGCCGGTCGCCGGCTTCGGCATCGAGGGCCATGGCGACCACGACACCATCCTGCGCGCCTCGAAGGCGGCGCGCGAACTGGTGCAGGGCGCGTCCGAAAAGCAACGCGAGCAATGCCCGATCAGCGAACTGTGGGTCTCGACCAAGTGCGGCGAATCGGACACCACCTCCGGCTGCGGCGCCAACCCGACCGTCGGCAACGCCTTCGACAAGCTGTACGGGGTCGGCGCGACGCTCCTGTTTGGCGAAACCTCGGAACTGACCGGCGG
>JAQGMN010000460.1 GCA_028292345.1 Polaromonas sp.
GGCGCAGGTCGCGCAGCGCATTGCGGAAAAAAGGTGCGCAGGAAAACATCAGCACGGGCAGGGAAAGCACCCACGACGCCCAGCGCAGCAGCTGCGCCATGTCAGGCGCCAGGTCGCCCGGCTCGGCCACATAGGCCGGCCATGCGTACATCATCACCTGCATCATGCACAGGCCGGCCACGCCCAGCCGCCACAGCGCCTGGCGGGTTTCCACACGCCGGCGGTCGTTGGCGAAGGCGTCGTTGGCCGGCACGGCCGGGTAGCCGGCCCGGGCGGCAGCCTGCATCCAGCCCGAGGGGCGGGTGCGGGTGTCGGACCAGACAACGCGGCCGCGGTGGCTGGCCGCGCTGATGTCGGCCGACAGCACGCCCGGCACCCTGCGCAAGGCTTCCTCGATGGTGAGGGCGCAGGCCGCGCAGTGCATGCCTTCGAACACCACGCTGGACTCCCAGCACGCAGCCTGATCGGCCAGTGGCCGGCTGAAGGCCGACCATTCGTCGGGATCGTCCAGCATGGCCAGCGGCGTGGCGCTCGCAGGGGAAGAAGGCAGTTCATCCGCCAGGCTGGACGGGGAAGGCGGCAGGGGAAGAGGAGGCAGGCTGGCCGTTTGCATGGTCAACCAGCTTAACGACTTTATGGACCAATATGTTGATTTGGATCGAATTCGAGGCACTCCGGGCAAAAAGCTGCCTGCCGATCCCCTTCACCCTTTGTCCGGCCAGGCGCGCCGGGACAAGCCCATGGCGCATGGCAGGACCCGAAGGTCTGAAAGACCTACTCCAGGCTGGTCACCGCCGCCAGCCGGCGCAGGACCTGCTGGACGACGTCGCTCTGCATGTCGCGGTAAAGCAGCGCTTCTTCGGCTTCCTTCGCCAGCACCGCCGATTCATTGAAGCTGATGTCGCGCTGAAGAGCAATTTCACTTGGCGGAATCAATTCCCGACCCGCCAGGGTCCGCAAGCGGAAGGAAAACAGCAGCCGCAGCTGGAATTCACGCACCTGGCCCGACGAGTTCAGGCTGAGGACCACCTTTTCACGCCGATCCTGGAGCACCTCCAGCACGACCTGCGCCTCGCTGATGCGCCGCGCATCGTTGATCACCCGGACCTTGCCGGTGGCTTCCAGCGCGCGCTTGAGCTCCACGCCCAGCGGGGACGACTCGGCCAGGCCGCTGTACAGCGTCGAGAACGCAAAATTCGGCGCCTTGCGCAACGCAAAACCGCAGCCGTTCAGGCTGGCCAGCGTCAGCGTGGCGGCCGAAGCTGCAAAAGTCAGAAAAGCGCGTCGCTGCATGGCTTGGCCTTGTTGGATGTTGACGAAAGCGCCGGGGCTCACAAAACGATGTTGACCAGGCGGCCCGGCACGACGATGACTTTCCTGGCGGGCGCGCCGGCCGCCTGCCGGACAAAGGCCTCCGAAGCCAGCGCCGCCGCCTCGATCTCGGCCTTGCCGGCGGCTGCCGGCACCGTGACCGAACCGCGCAGCTTGCCATTGATCTGCAGCACCAGCTCGATCTCATCCTGCTGCAGGGCGCCAGCGTCCACTTCGGGCCACGGCGCATCCAGCAGGTCGCCGTCCTTTTCGGCATAGCCCAGCTCGGACCACAGCGTGTGCGCCAGGTGCGGCGTCGCCGGATACAGGCAGCGCAGCAGGATGCCGAAGCCTTCCTGCAAGGCGCCCACGGAGGCCGCCGAGACTTCGCCCTTGAAATCTTCCAGCGCGTTGAGCAGCTTCATGCCGCCCGAGACCACGGTGTTGTACTGCATGCGCTGGTAGTCGTAGTCCACCTGCCTGAGCAGGGTATGCACTTCCAGCCTCAGCGCCTTGGTTTCTTTATCAAATCGGCCTTTTGCGCTTTCTGTGCTTGCGTAAGCAGCTCCTGAATTCATAGCATTCAGCTTGACGCCGAAATTCCAGACGCGGCGCAGGAAGCGGTACGAGCCCTCAACGCCTGCGTCGTTCCACTCCAGCGTGGCTTCCGGCGGCGCGGTGAACATGGTGTACAGGCGCGCGGTGTCGGCGCCGTATTTTTCAATGATGTCTTGCGGATCGACGCCGTTGCTCTTGGACTTGGACATGGTGCCCACGCCTTCGTAGTCGATCAGCGTTCCGGCAGGCAGGTCGCCCACGGCGTGCTTCAGCCGGGCGCCGGTGATCTTGCCGGTGTCGTCGAGCACATGCTCGACGTCGTGCGGCCAGAAATACTCCTTGCCGCCCTTGTCCGAGCGGCGGGAATAGATGTGGTTGAGCACCATGCCCTGCGTCAGCAGCTTGGTGAAGGGCTCATCGACCTTCACCAGGCCCAGGTCGCGCATCACCTTGGTCCAGAAGCGCGCATACAGCAAATGGAGAATCGCATGCTCGATGCCGCCGATGTACTGGTCCATTGGCATCCAGTAGTCGGCGCCGCCGGCCACCATCGCTTCGCTGTTCTTCGGGTCGCAATAGCGCATGAAATACCATGAACTGTCCACGAAGGTGTCCATGGTGTCGGTCTCACGCCGCGCCGGCTGGCCGCAGACCGGGCAGGTCACGCCGGCATGAAAGCCTTCGTGCTTGTGCAGCGGGTTGCCCGAACCGTCGGGCACGCAATCCTGCGGCAGCACCACCGGCAGGTCTTTTTCGGGCACCGGCACCGCGCCGTGCTCGTCGCAATGGATGATGGGAATCGGCGTGCCCCAGTAGCGCTGGCGACTCACGCCCCAGTCGCGCAGGCGCCAGGTGGTTTTCTTCTCGCCCAGGCCTTTGGCCGCCAGATCTGCTGCGACGGCATCGACCGCCGCCTTGAAGGCCAGGCCGTCGTATCGACCGGAGTTGATGGCCACGCCCTGCTGCTTGTCGCCATACCAGTCGGCCCAGGCCGCAAGGCTGTAGGTCTTGCCATGAACGTCGGTGACCTGCTTGATCGGCAGGAGATATTTTTTGGCAAACTCGAAGTCTCGCTCATCATGCGCCGGAACGCCCATCACGGCGCCGTCGCCATAGCTCATCAGCACGTAATTTCCGACCCATACCTCGACTTGCTCGCCGGTCAGCGGGTGCGTGACGAACAGGCCGGTGCGCTGGCCTTTTTTCTCCTGCGTCGCCAGTTCGGCCTCGGTCGTGCCACCGGACTTGCATTCTTCGATGAACGCCGCCAGCGAAGAATCTGCCGCAGCGGCATGCACCGCCAAGGGATGCTCGGGCGCCACGGCGCAGAAAGTCACGCCCATGATGGTGTCGGCGCGGGTGGTGAAAACGTGCATTTTTCCATCGCCGATCAGGCTGCCGGAGGCGTCCTTGATGTCGTGCAGGAAGGCAAAGCGCACGCCTTCGCTCTTGCCGATCCAGTTTTCCTGCATCAGCTTGACGCGCTCGGGCCAGCCCGGCAGCTTGTGCTGCACGCTGCCCAGCAGTTCTTCGGCATAGTCGGTGATCTTCAGGTAATAACCCGGAATCTCGCGCTTTTCGACGGTCGCGCCGGTGCGCCAGCCCTTGCCGTCGATGACCTGCTCATTGGCCAGCACGGTCTGGTCGACCGGGTCCCAGTTCACGACCTGGGTCTTGCGGTAGGCAATGCCCTTTTCCAGCATTTTCAGGAACAGCCACTGGTTCCATTGGTAGTAGCTCGGGTCGCAGGTGGCGATTTCGCGGCTCCAGTCGATGGCCAGGCCCATCGCCTGCATCTGCTTTTTCATGTAGGCGATGTTGTCGTAGGTCCATTTCGCGGGCGGCACGCCGTTTTTCAGCGCGGCATTCTCGGCCGGCAGGCCGAATGCGTCCCAGCCCATCGGCATCAGGACGTTGTAGCCCTTCATGCGCAGGTAGCGCGCCAGCATGTCGTTGATGGTGTAGTTGCGCACATGGCCCATGTGCAGCTTGCCGCTGGGGTACGGCAGCATCGAGCAGGCGTAGTATTTTGGGCGGCTCGCGTCCTCGGTCACGCGGTAGGCATCAAGGGCAGTCCAGTGGGTTTGCGCGCTGCGCTCGACGTCGAGATGGTTGTATTTGTCTTGCATGAAAAAGTCTGGCTACCGAAAAAAGGAACCCCTGGCCGGGGCGGGCAGCCTGGGCTGCGAACACGTGATTTTAGGGGCTGGACGCCACCGGCTAACCGCCCGAAGGCACCGCCATGCCGGCAGGCTGCGACGGCTCGGCGACAAAACCAATGCGGCTGAGCCCGGCTTTTTGCGCCACGCCCATGACCTCGACCACCTTGCCGTAGGGCACGGCTTCGTCGGCGCGCAGCTGAACTTCGGTGCCGGGATGCTGGCGGGCAGTTTGCGCCAGCTGGCGTGCCAGTTCTTCAAGCGACCGAGGCTGCTCATTCAGAAAGGCCTGGCCGGTCTTGTCGACGACCAGCGTGACAAACGCGGGCGTGTCCAGTGCCTTCGCCGCATCGGTCCTGGGCAGGTCAAGCCGGATGGCACTGGCCAGCAAGGGCGCGGTGATGATGAAGATCACCACCAGCACCAGCATCACGTCCACCAGCGGCGTGACGTTGATGTCGCTCATCGGCGGCAAGGCCGTCGTTCGTTCAAGCCGGCCAAAGCTCATGGCGTTTTGTCCGGCGTGCCGAGCCCCTCGTGAGACATCTCAAAACGATCAGTCTCCTGCGTTTGCCCGTCCAGCTTCCGGCCGCGGAACTGGCTTTGCCAGGCCGCAGGCGGGGTGGCCCCCTCGGGGCTGAAGGCTGCGGCTCCAAGCCCGCCTGCGCGGGCTTGGACAGCCGGCAGATGCGACGCCTCTGGCGGCGTGGCGCCCTGCCAGGGCAGTGCAGTACGCGCAGCGACAAACGTGGGGGCCAACAAGCCGCGCAAGTCGAAGGCGAATCCTTCCAGGTCGGCCTCGATGCGGCCAATGCTGCGGCCAAACACGTTGTAGGCCAGGACCGCCGGGATGGCGACCGCCAGGCCGGCAGCGGTCATGATGAGCGCCTCGCCCACCGGACCGGAAACCTTGTCGATGGTGACCTGGCCCGCCAGGGCCATGCCGGTCAGTGCGTGGTAAATGCCCCAGACGGTTCCCAGCAGCCCGACAAAAGGCGCGGTGGAGCCGACCGTGGCGAGCAGAACCTGGCCGAACTGCAGCTTTTGCAGCACCGCATGCAGGGCATCGCGCAGCACGCGTGTCAGCTGCGCCGGCTTGTCGCCGGCCGTGGCCAGCGTGCCCTGCGCCCGGGCCTGTGTCGCGGCAATGAGCGGCAGCACCAGGGCTTCGCGGTCGAACGCGGCGACCTTGTCGCAGGCCGCCTCGACCGACATCGACTGC
>JAQGMN010000191.1 GCA_028292345.1 Polaromonas sp.
AATGCCTTCCTCGACCAGCTTGTCAGGGCCCCAGACCTTGAACCACCAGTCGGTCTCGTACTCCTCGGCAATCTTGCGCATGGCACGGCGAAAGTCCAGCGCCTCGGCAATGCTTTCCTCGACCAGCGCGGTGCCGCCGGGCGGCTCCATCATGGCGGCGGCCACGTCGCAGCTGGCAATGATGCTGTACTGCGGCGAGGTCGAGGTGTGCATCAGGTAGGCCTCGTTGAAGAGGTGCCTGTCGAGCTTGACGTTTTGCGAATCCTGCACGAGCACATGGCTGGCCTGGCTGATGCCGGCCAGCAGCTTGTGGATCGATTGCGTGGCATACACCACCGCATTTTTCGGCCGGATGCGGTTCTTGCCCATTGAGTGGTAGGTGCCGTAGAACGGATGGAAAGCGGCATGCGGCAGCCAGGCCTCGTCGAAATGCAGGTTGTCGATGTAGCCGTCGAGCATGCCCTTGATGGTTTCGGTGTTGTACAGCACGCCGTCGTAGGTCGATTGCGTCAGCGTCAGCACGCGCGGCTTGACGGTGGCCGCATCCACGCCCTTGAGCAGCGGGTTGGCCGCGATCTTGGCGCGGATGGCATCGGGCTCGAACTCGCTTTGCGGAATCGGCCCGATGATGCCGAAGTGGTTGCGCGTCGGCTTCAGAAAGACCGGGATCGAGCCGGTCATGATGATGGCGTGCAGGATCGACTTGTGGCAGTTGCGGTCCACCACCACCACGTCGCCCGGGGCCACGGTGTGGTGCCAGACCATCTTGTTGGACGTTGACGTGCCGTTGGTCACGAAAAAGCAGTGGTCGGCATTGAAGATGCGCGCCGCGTTGCGCTCGCTCGCGCCAATCGCGCCGTTGTGGTCGAGCAACTGGCCGAGTTCTTCCACCGCGTTGCACACGTCCGAGCGCAGCATGTTCTCGCCGTAGAACTGGTGGTACATCTGGCCGACCGGGCTCTTCAGAAAAGCCACGCCGCCCGAATGGCCCGGGCAATGCCATGAATAGGAACCGTCTTCGGCATAGTCGAGC
Organism: Polaromonas sp.; assembly: GCA_028292345.1. Lineage (GTDB taxonomy): Bacteria > Pseudomonadota > Gammaproteobacteria > Burkholderiales > Burkholderiaceae_C > Polaromonas. The sequence goes on from JAQGMN010000191.1 coordinate 1,034, forward strand.
AGCGCCTTGAAAAACGGCGGCTGCACGCCTTCGAGGTAGCTTTTGGCCTCGCGGATGATGTGGCGCGCCACGAACTCGGGCGTGTCCTCGAACATGTGGATGAAGCCGTGCAGCTCGCGCAGGATGTCGTTGGGAATGTGCCGCGACGTCTTGGTTTCGCCATAGACGTAGATCGGCACATCCAGGTTTTTACGGCGCACCTCGGCAATGAACTTGCGCAGGTCCAGCACGGCGGGGTCCAGGTCCGGGCCGGGCGTGAACTCCTCGTCGTCAATCGACAAGATGAAGGCGCTGGCGCGGCTTTGCTGCTGCGCGAACTGCGACAGGTCGCCGTAGCCGGTCACGCCGAGCACCTCGAAGCCCTCGGTTTCAATGGCCTGGGCAAGCGCACGAATGCCCAGGCCAGAGGTGTTTTCAGAACGGAAGTCCTCGTCAATGATGACAATCGGAAAGCGGAATTTCATGGCGTATGCAGCGGTTGAGGGTGCCCGGAACCTGTCGGAGGGCATGAAAATAAACGTTCAGAAGGCATAGACAGGTTGAGCCCGAACGGTTTGATGAAGGAAAGCGCGATGCGCCGGCTGGCAGGCAGCGCAATTTCTTGCGCAGGCGAAACAACGATTTTCGCTTATCTAGGAAGCCGTCCTTTTTCAAGGTGCAAAGACTTTTTTCAGACTGCGAAGTGTAAGGATGTATTGTGTCCATGCGGTTGCACCGCGTCTATCTGGCCCAAAATAGGGCAAATCACTGACAAAAAAGGAAACCTCATGGGCGAAGCAGGCATCTGGTGGCTGTTGGCAGGCGCGGCCATCGCCGTGGAACTGGTGACCGGCACGTTTTACCTGCTGATGCTGGCCACCGGGCTGGTGGCCGGCGCGCTGGCGGCAACGGTGGGCATGGCCCTGGCGGGCCAGATGCTGCTGGCGGCAGCCATCGGCGGCGGCGCCGTGGCGGCCTGGCGCTGGGGCCGCAGCCAGCGCCCGGCGCCCATGCCGGCCAGTTCCAACCCGGACGTCCATCTGGACATTGGCGACACGGTACACGTGGCGCGGTGGAACGCAGACGGCACGGCCAGTGTCCATTACCGCGGCGCGCAGTGGACCGCGATTGCGGCCGACCCCGGCGGGGCGTCAAGCACGGGCAACTTCCGGATCAAGGAAATGCGCGGCAACCGCCTGGTCATCGAACCGTTTTAAATTAGCACATGGGTCGGATCGAGGGCCACCCACGCAAGGCCCGTAAACTGAATTTGAACCAAGGGAGATTTCATGGAAATAGCAGTCGTCATCCTCATCCTGGCGGGCATCTTTGTTGTGCAGAGCATCAAGGTGGTGCCGCAGCAAAACGCCTGGGTGGTCGAGCGTTTGGGCAAATACCTCGGCACCCTGACGCCGGGCCTGAACTTCCTGATCCCTTTCGTCGACCGCGTGGCCTACAAGCACAGCCTGAAGGAAATCCCGCTGGATGTGCCCAGCCAGGTCTGCATCACCCGCGACAACACGCAACTGCAGGTGGACGGCATCCTGTACTTCCAGGTGACCGACGCAATGCGGGCCAGCTACGGCTCGTCGAACTACATCGTGGCGGTCACGCAGCTGGCCCAGACATCGCTGCGCTCGGTCATCGGCAAGCTGGAGCTGGACAAGACGTTCGAGGAGCGCAACATCATCAATGCGCAGGTGGTCGCCGCGATTGACGAGGCGGCGCTGAACTGGGGCGTGAAGGTGCTGCGCTACGAGATCAAGGACCTGACGCCGCCCAAGGAAATCCTGCATGCCATGCAGTCGCAGATCACGGCCGAACGCGAAAAGCGCGCCCTGATTGCCGCGTCCGAAGGCCGCAAGCAGGAGCAGATCAACATCGCCACCGGCGAACGCGAAGCCTTCATCGCCCGCTCCGAAGGCGAAAAGCAGGCCGCCATCAACAATGCGCAGGGCGAAGCCTCGGCCATCCTGGCCGTGGCCGAGGCCAATGCACGTGCCATCGAAGTCGTCGCCATGGCGATCCGCCAGCCCGGCGGCGAACTGGCGGTGCAGCTCAAGGTGGCGGAAAAAGCGGTTGCGGCGTATTCGCAGGTCGCCAGCGATGCGACGACGACGCTGATCGTTCCCAGCAACATGACCGAAGTCTCCGCGCTGATCACCTCGGCCATGAAGATGGTGCAGTCCAACAAGGCCTGAGCGCTGGCCGGTCAGGTTTTTTTAAAAGGCAAGACGACATGAATGCAAAAAACGTTCTCGGCACCGACCTCGCGTCGTGTTCCTACGACCCGTTGACGGGTTATTTTCGCGACGGATGCTGCAACCTTGATGCCACCGACCACGGTTCGCACCTGATCTGTGTTCGGGTGACGGCAGAATTCCTGCGTTTCTCGAAGGCTGCCGGCAATGACCTGGTCACGCCCTTGCCCCAGCACCGGTTTACCGGATTGAAACCGGGTGACCGCTGGTGCCTGTGCGCCCTTCGCTGGCGGGAGGCGCTGGAGGCCGGGGTGGCGCCGCCCGTGGTCCTGGAAGCCACGCATGCGAATGCGCTCCAGTTCGTGACCATGGCGCAGCTCGACAAGCACCGGTTTCAGGGCACGGTGCATTAAGCGGCAATTTCCTGCGCCTCCCAGGCAAAGCCGCTCCGGACGACTGCTATAATTTGGAGCTTCGCGGAAGGGTGGATGAGCGGTTTAAGTCACACGCCTGGAAAGCGTGCGTAGGGTTATACCTACCGCGGGTTCGAATCCCGCCTCTTCCGCCACGATTTGGCCCCAAGTAATTGATTTACTTGGGGTTTTTTCTTGTCCATTTTTTGGTTGCGCACTCATCAAGTTATGTCGGCAGGCGATGGATGCTTTGCTTCGCCTGCAGCCATTCCTTGCACCTGATGGTTCCGCGCACATCAGAAAACGCCGTCCCTCCACCGCGTTTGCCGCTACCTTCACAGAACCGCTTCCCTCCCTAGCGCGCAGCCGTTTCAGACGACGGCCGCCCGTCTATTTCCCGCATCAGCTGGATGCGCCTTTCCGCATACCAGCGCAGCAGGCAATCGCGGTCCCGGCAGGTTGATTCGCGCCTGACCCACTCCCGGTTCTGCTGGCGCCGAAAGGCGGCCTGGTCGGGCGCTGCATTTCTTGCGCTTGCATAGACCCGGCCCAGTTCTCGGTCGAGCCGGGAAAGCTCTGCATCGGCACAGATCATCTTCTCGGGAATGGAACGCGCCCGCCGGCAATCGAAACTCGGAGCCGTCCGGGCGGACAGGTTCGGCGGCTGGCGGGGAGCTTGTCCCACTTTGGCAAGTTCGGCTTTGCGAGGTGTCAATACGGGCCGCGAGGAAGCAGCCGAGTTGCTCGCCATGGCCGGCCTGACAGGCGCGCTGGCCTTGCGCGCTGCTCCCGAAGCGCGTGACTCGTCGGGCAAAGGCAGGGTCTGCGCCTGTGCCAGGGTCTGCCGGACCGACGCCAGCCCTTCTGCTGCGAACCGGGACTTTTCTTGGTCTTCACCCCATTTGGACCGGTAGGTGTTCAGGCTGTCGGCGTACAGCCGTTGCGCGCGAGCCAGCAGTTCTTCACGGGCGCCGCCAGTGGCAGAAGGCCCTTCGCGGGCGCGCGCCGCATAGTGCCAGCCCAGCTGGTACTTCGCATTGGCGGACTCGACCGAACCCGTTCCCTTGAGCTTGTCTGCCAGCCGGCACGCCATGAGCAAGGCGGTTTCAGCATCGCGCGGCCTTCCCGCAGAAGCCGATTCCTTGCCGATCACAATGAACGAGCCGATTTCGGTGGCTGTCAAACCCGCGAGTTCCGACTGGAATGGAAACTGACCGTCCTTGTCCCCGGCAACAGCCACGGCAGGCTGGGCTGGACAGGAAGAGGGAAGCGAGGACTCAATGAGCGGCAGTTCCGGCGCCAAGGCGGCCGTATCCGGCTTGCGGGCCGACGTCGAGGACGAGGCGACGACCCGCCAGGCGACCAACAGGACCACGACGATGAGCACAAACCCTGCGGCAAAAAGAGCACCCTGGCGCTTGGTGATGTTCATGCCTGAACCATAGCGCGCCACTGCAAGCGCGCGACTGGCAATTCACACTTTGAAGCAGAAAAGGCCAGACCCGCACAAAAAAATGGGGATACGCATCAAGTGATTTGGATGCCGATCCTGTTTCCAGATCAAACCGGAACCAGATGAATAGGCGTGGACCGTGTGCAGCACTGGGCCCAGCAGCCAAGGTTAAGAAGAAAACAGGTGAGCGCCCGGCCACCTTGCTTTGAAGCGTCCCTTTTTCTTTTTGTCATTGCGGGTCATGTCCGCAATCGATATGGCCACCAAAATATTGATCAAACAGGCCTTTTGCGCAATAAGGGCAAGCGTCGTCAGCTACTTATTTGATAGCATCAAGGTTTCATTTCCTGAAACGCTTCGGTATCCACCTCGCGGTTGGCCTGGTCGGTGTAGCGGTTGCCCGCTACGGTTTTTTCATTGATCAGGGCGTCCAGGCGACGCATGACGTCGGCGCCAAGCCTGACCTCCACCGCGCCCAGGTCCTCATGCAGATGCGCCACGCGGGTCGTGCCGGGAATCGGGATGATGTGCTCGCCCTGGTGCAGCAGCCAGGCCAGCGCCAGCTGGGCGGGCGTGCAGCCGGCTTCCTGCGCGATGGCCCGGTAGGCCGGGAGCAGCTTGAGGTTGGCGGCATAGTTGCCGGGCAAGAAACGCGGCATGCTGCGCCGGATGTCCTTGGCGTCGAGGGTGCTGACATCGTGCAGTTCCCCGCACAGAAAGCCCCGCGCCACCGGGCTGAAGGCGACAAAGGCCACGCCGAGTTCACGGCAGGCGTCGAGCACGGCGATTTCGGGGTTGCGTGTCCAGAGCGAATACTCGGTCTGCACGGCCGTGACCGGATGCACCGCATGCGCGCGGCGCAGCGTGGCGGCCGACACTTCGCTCAGGCCGATGGTGCGGATTTTTCCGGCACTCACCAGGTCGGCCAGGGCGCCCACGCTGTCTTCCACCGGCACCTGCTTGTCCCAGCGGTGCAGGTAGTACAGGTCGATCGCATCGGTCTGCAGGCGCTTGAGGGCGGCCTCGCAGGTGGCGCGAATCGTCTCAGGCCGGCCGTCAATGACGCGAACCAGTTTCCCGTCGCCGGCCACGTCCACGCCGGTCATGCCGCACTTGCTGGCCAGGGTGAAGCGGCTGCGGTGACGGGACAGCACGTTGCCGACCAGCGTTTCATTGGCGCCGAAGCCGTACAGCGCCGCCGTGTCGAACATCGTCACGCCGGCATCGAGCGCGGCCAGCAGCACGCGCTCGCCCTGCTCGCTCGATACCGGCGCGCCGTAGGCATGGCTGAGGTTCATGCAGCCGAGGCCGATGGCGGAAACATGGAAGGGGCCTAGTTGTCTGGTTTGCATGGGAGTCGCCTAGAAAAAATGCAAAAAGGAGCCTGACCCCCTCGCCATTGCCGGTCGAATCGTCAGGCCCCTGCTGTCGGGGAGTTGCAGGCAGGTCAGGCGCTGGCGTTGAGCTGTTGTTCCAGCTGGTGCAGCACCTGGTAGCAGGCGAAGACCCTGGCGACGCTGGCGTTCGGCTCGCGGCCTTCGCGGATGGAGGCAAAGAACTCGCGGTCCTGTAGTTCGATGCCGTTCATGCTGACGGCCACCTGGCTGACATCGATCTTTTCTTCCTTGCCGGTGAACAGGTCGTCGTACCGGGCCAGGTAGGTGGCCGTGTCGCCGATGTAGCGGAAGTAGGTGCCCAGCGGTCCGTCGTTGTTGAAGCTCAGGCTCAGCGTGCAGATGGCGCCATTGGCCGCCTTGAGCTGGATCGACATGTCCATCGCAATGCCCAGCACCGGATGGATCGGGCCCTGGATGGCGTTGGCCTGCACGATGGGGCTGTTGCACTGGTAGGCGAACAGGTCCACGGTGTGCGCCGCATGGTGCCACAGCAGGTGGTCGGTCCAGCTGCGCGCCTGGCCGAGCGCATTGGTGTTGGTTCGGCGGAAAAAGTAGGTCTGCACATCCATCTGCAGGATGTTGAACTGGCCGGCCGTGATCTGCTGGTTGACGTACTGGTGGCTGGGGTTGAAGCGCCGGGTATGGCCGCACATGGCGACCAAGCCGGTCTGCTTTTGCAGCGCCACGACCGCTTCTGCGCCCCGGAGCGTGTCGGCCAGCGGGATTTCGACCTGCACATGCTTGCCGGCTTTCAGGCAGGCCAGCGTCTGCTCGGCGTGCATCTGCGTCGGGGTGCAGAGGATGACCGCATCGACTTCCGGCAATGCCAGCGCATCGGCCAGGTCGGTGCTGACGTGCCCAATGCCGTACTTGTCAGCCACTTCGCGGGTTTTTTCGAGGTCGCGGCTGATCAGCGAGACGACTTCGACGCCGTCAATGTTCCGGATGCCGTCGAGGTGCTTGATGCCGAAGGCGCCGGCGCCGGCCAGGGCGACTTTGATGTTTTTCTTGGTCATTTAGGAATTCTCCAGAATCAGGTGGCCGACGGCCGTGTTGGATGCGGGTACATGGTAGAAGCGGTGCGCCACCGTGGGCGGCTGGCCGCCGGCCACATCGGCCATGGCGCCGCGGGCGACCATCCACATGACCAGCTCGATGCCTTCGCTGCCGGCTTCGCGCACATAGTCGATATGCGGAATCGCGGCGGCACTGGCCGGGTCGGCGATCAGCTTGTCCAGGAAGGCGTTGTCGAATTCCCTGTTGATCAGGCCGGCGCGCGGACCCTGCAGCTGGTGGCTCATGCCGCCCGTGCCCCAGACCTGCACGTTGACGTCTTCATCAAAACTCTCGACCGCCCGGCGGATCGCCTGGCCGAGGTTGAAGCAGCGCTGGCCGCTGGGAACCGGGTACTGCACCACGTTCACGGCGAAGGGAATGACCTTGCAGGGCCAGGCTTCGGGCTGGCCGAACATCAGGCTGAGCGGCACGGTCAGGCCATGGTCCACGTCCATCTTGTTGACGATGGTCAGGTCGAAGTCCTGCTGGATCACCGACTGCGCGATGTGGGCCGCCAGTTCCGGATGGCCCTGCACCACCGGCACCGGACGCGGTCCCCAGCCTTCGTCGGCAGGCTGGAAGCTGTCGGACATGCCGATGGCGAAGGTTGGAATCATGTCCAGGCTGAAGGCGGTGGCATGGTCGTTGTAGACCAGGATGACGACATCGGGCACGTTGTCCTTCATCCATTGCTTGGAAAACTCGTAGCCCTTGAACACGGGCTGCCAATAAGGCTCCTCGGTCTTGCCCAGGTCGATGGCGGCGCCCACGGCCGGAATGTGCGAGGTGTAAACGCTGGCGGTGATCTTGGCCATGGTTAGTTTCCTTTCTTGTTGGCGGTGTTGCCTTGCGGCTGGCGATGCGCCTGGGCGTCGCCGCCCTCGCCCACCACCCGGTTGCCGTCGGCCGAGCGCCCGCCGGCGATCATCATGTTGCGGTATTCCTCCTCGGTCATGCCGGTCATGGAGCCGGCCATCTGCTGAAAGCTCTTGCCGTCGGTCGCGCCAATCTTGGCCAGAAAGTAGATGTTGCCGCCCAGGCTGATGCAGCGGTTCAGGTCACGGTCGAGCACGGCCTGCTTTTGCTCTTCGGTCATGCCCCACTCATCGAGGTAGGCGCGCTCGTCGGCCTTGAAACGCTCGCGGTTTTCGGCCTTCATCAGCGACATGCAGAACTGGTTCAGGTGGTAGCCCTTGCGGGACTGGTCGGCATCGAAGATGGTGGTGCCGGGCACGTCCAGGTAATTTTTTTGCAGCGACATTTTCAGGCTTTCTTTTCTTCAGGCCAGTACAGGCGCATCGGATTGTCCACCAGCAGTTTTTGCTGCAACTCGGCCGTGGTGGCGATGTGCGGGATGAAATCGACCAGCAAGCCGTCGTCGGGCATGTGGTCCTTCAAGTTGGGGTGCGGCCAGTCGGTGCCCCAGAGCACGCGGTCGGGGAACTCGTCCACGATGCGCCGGGCGAACGGAATCACGTCCCGGTAGGCGTTTTGCTCACCGTTCAGCGCTTTCGGGCCGGTGACGGACAGGCGCTCGGGGCAGCTGACCTTGCTCCAGACATTGGGATGCTCGCGCATGAACCTGACGAACAACGCGAACTCCGGACCATCGACCGGCTGGCTCACATCGGGGCGGCCCATGTGATCGACCACCACCTCGGTGGGCAGCGTGGTGAAAAAGTCCCACAGCTCGGGCAGGTCCACCGCCTCGAAATAGATCACCACATGCCAGCCCAGCGGCTTGATGCGGTTGGCAATCTCGATCAATTCCTCCCTGGGCGTGAAATCAACCAGCCGCTTGACGAAATTGAAGCGCACGCCGCGCACGCCGGCGTCATGCATTTCCTGCAGCGCCTCATCGCTCACGCTGCGCCTGACGGTGGCCACGCCGCGCGCCTTGCCGCCCGAGCTGACCAGCGCATCGAGCATGGCGCGGTTGTCGGCGCCGTGGCAGGTGGCCTGCACCACGACATTGCGGGCAAAGCCGAGATGGTCGCGCAGCGCGTAAAGCTCGGTTTTGCCCGCATCGCAGGGCGTGTACTTGCGCTCGGGCGCGTAGGGAAACTCGTCGCCGGGGCCGAACACATGGCAGTGCGCATCGACGCTGCCGGCTGGCACCTGAAAGCGCGGCTTGCTGGGGCCGCTGTACCAGTCGAGCCAGCCGGGGGTCTTGATAAATTCCATGAAAAATTCCTTTGCGTGGGGCTTAGTCACTTAGTCCAGCGAGACGTTGGCCTTCTTGATCACCGCGCCGAAGCGGGTCGATTCGGCCTGGATGAATTGCCTGAACTGCTCGCGGGTGGTCGGGAACTGCTCGTAGCCGAAGGAGGCGAACTTTTCCTTCACATCGGCGCCGGCCAGCGCTTTTTCCACGTCAAGCTTGATTTTGTCGATGACCGCAGGCGGCAGCCCCTTGGGCGCGGCAATTGCGTTCCAGCCCGTTACTTCAAAGCCTGCCGGCCCGCCCGATTCGGCGACCGTGGGAACGTCCGGGAAAGCCGCCAGGCGCCTGGGCGCGGCCACGGCCAGGTAGCGCAGCTTGCCAGCGCGCTGCAGCGGCCCGGCCGTGGCGCTGGTGCCCAGTGCGAAGGAAATCTCGCCGTTGGCCACACCCGTGTAGAGCTGGGTTGTTTCCTTGTAGATGACATGCACCATATCGGTGCTTGTCATGTTCTGCAGCAGGGCCGAGCCCAGATGCACTGGATTGCCCACGGACCACGAACCGTAGTTGAGCTTGCCGGGATGGGCCTTGGCGTCGGCCACCAGGTCGCCCATGGTCTTGTACGGGCTGTTCGCGGCGACAGTGACGAAAAAGTAGGTCTTGAACAGCGGCAAGATGGCGTCGAAGTCCTTGTCCAGGTCATACGGCAGCTTCTTGAACAGGTGCGGGTAGGCCGCCAGGTGGACGTTGTCAAGCACGATCAGGTCGTGGCCGTCCCTGGCGCCGCGCTTGAAGGCGTCGATGGCGATGAAGCCATTGCCGCCCGGACGGTTTTCTACGATCACCGGCTGGCCCCATGCGCGCGACAGCTTGTCGGCCACCAGGCGCGCCACGCCATCGGGGCCGCCGCCCACCGGGAACGGCGTGATGATGCGCACCGGCTTGGTGGGGAACTGCTGCGCCTGCGCCGCCAGGGGCAGCAGGCCACCGAGGGCGGCCAGGCCCAGCGCCAGGCCGGCGAAGCGACGGGAAATAGTGAAGCGATGGGTGGTCATAAATCTAAATTCCTTAAAAAATTGGAAAAGTGCCACGTTAAGGCGGCGCAAAATCATCAGTTGATGTACTTGAGGCCGGCTTTTTCCAGCGGCTCGCGCATCTTGTAGAGGTCCAGCCCCAGCACCCCGGCGGCAAACTTGTCGCGCTTTTCGCCTTCGAAGCTCTCGCGCTTCTCGGCCGCATCGGCCACCTGCTGCGCCATGAAGGCCGGCACCACGACAACGCCGTCGGCATCGGCGACCACCACGTCGCCGGGGTTGACCAGCGCGCCGGCGCAGATCACCGGAATGTTGACCGAGCCCAGCGTCGCCTTGATCGTGCCCTTGGCATGGATGGCGCGGCTGAACACCGCAAAACCCATCTTCTCCAGCTCGTCCACGTCGCGCACGCCGGCGTCGATGATCAGCCCCAGGGCGCCGCGCGCCTGGAACGACGTGGCCAGCAGATCGCCGAAAAAGCCGTCGAAATTGTCGGTCGTGCAGGCGGCCACGGCCACGTCGCCGGGCTGCAACTGCTCGGCCGCCACATGCATCATCCAGTTGTCGCCGGGCTGCAGCAAAATCGTCACCGCCGTGCCGCAGATACGGGCGCCCTTGTAGATGGGGCGCATGTAGGGCTTCATCAGCCCGACGCGGCCCATCGCCTCGTGGATGGTGGCGACGCCGAATTTGCCGAGTTTCTTGACCGCCGCCTTGTCGGCCCGAACGATGTTGCGCTTGACGACGCCCAGTTGGTTGATGCTCATGAATCGTTTCTCCTGATGTGTTTTATTTAAGCGGCTGCCTTGGCCCGGGCCTTGAGCGCGGCATCCAGGCGCGGGAACACGCGGCGGGCGTTGCCTTCGTAGATCTGGAAGCGGTCATCGGCGCTCAGGAGCTTCGACGCTTCGATGTAGCGCTTGGTGTC
>JAQGMN010000014.1 GCA_028292345.1 Polaromonas sp.
CAAGCAGGACCCAGAAGCAGGACCCGGCAATCAAGCAACCGGGCGCGCCAGGCACTGAAGATGGCCGCCATGAGCTTGTCGCGCAACGGCTCGGCGCTCGGTGCCTTCTATCGCCGCATGTGCGCACGCATGGACAAACCCCGCGCCAACACGGCCACCGCCCACAAGCTGGCCAGAATGGTCTGCTTCATGCGCACGCGCGGCGAGGACTTCGTCGACCAGGGCCAGCAGCACTATGAAGAGCAGCAGCGCCAGCGCAGCGTGGCCGCGCTCAAGCGTCGTGCTGCCGCCCTGGGCTTTCTCGTTACCCCGACGAAAGTACCAGCCTGATCCTCAACCAACTTTGGTTTGTCATGAGAAATAGAATTTCCGATGTGGCTATCGAAATATGCTCCAGCTTCACGCTTTTGGCGACATAAGCCCTTCATTCGCCATCATTAACCTAGAGATAGATCAAATTTCCATCAATCAAATCCGAAAAGTCAGCGAGATTCTTCCGAATACGGTAGCAAAGTGGCACAATCATCTGTGTTTCTGAAGGTCCTTCCTTGCCACAGTCGCATCCGCTAATCGGTTCAGCCGTGTTGCGGAAGGTTAGTTAACCAAGCTTTAACCAGCTAATGTTTCCCCAAGGGAAACGGAGGTCAGCGGATATGAGTTCAAACTCGCAGTCACCTGCGTCTGTCTACACAGCCTATCAAGGCAATACCTATCTTTTCGGCGGCAATGCGCCTTATGTCGAAGAGATGTATGAAAACTACCTTGCCAATCCCGGCAGCGTGACCGACAACTGGCGCGATTATTTCGACGCGCTTCAGAATGTTGCCGCAACCGATGGCAGCAACGCCAAGGATGTTCCGCATTTGCCGGTTGTCAATGCTTTTGCCGAACGGGCCAAGCAGGGGCAAACCAAGGTTGTGGTTGCCAGCGGTGCAGACTCGGAGATGGGCCGCAAGCGCACCTCCGTTCAGCAGTTGATTGCCGCGTACCGCAATGTCGGTGCGCGCTGGGCCGATCTTGATCCGCTCAAGCGTGCCGAGCGTGACAACATTCCCGAACTGGACCCGAGTTTTTACGGGTTCACGGATGCCGACCAGGAGATTGTGTTCAATACCAGCAACACATTCTTTGGCAAGGAAACCATGAGCCTTCGCGAACTGCTCAATGCGTTGCGTGAAACGTATTGCGGCACGATCGGCGCTGAGTACATGTACGCCACCGATCAGAACCAGAAGCGGTGGTGGCAGCAAAAGCTAGAAAGCATTCGGAGCAAACCGAACTTATCCAGGGAAAAGAAGCTCCATCTTCTGGACCGGCTCACCGCCGCCGAAGGCCTTGAGCGGTTTTTGCATACCAAATATGTAGGTCAGAAGCGTTTTTCCCTGGAAGGTGGCGAAAGCTTTATTGCCAGCATGGACGAGCTGATCCAGCGTGGCGGTGAAATCGGTGTTCAGGAAATTGTCATTGGCATGGCGCACCGGGGCCGGCTCAATGTGCTGGTCAATTCTCTTGGAAAAGTGCCGGCCAACCTGTTTGCCGAGTTCGACCATACGGCGCCTGAAGACCTGCCCAGCGGGGACGTGAAATACCACCAGGGTTTCAGTTCTGATGTGACGACGCCAGGCGGCCCGGTTCATTTGTCCTTGGCCTTCAACCCCTCGCACCTCGAAATCGTCAATCCCGTGGTTGAAGGTTCAGTGCGTGCACGCATGGACCGCCGCGCCGATCCCAAGGGTCTGCAGGTATTGCCGGTGCTGGTGCATGGCGACGCGGCATTTGCCGGGCAGGGCGTTGTGATGGAAACGCTGGCGCTGGCTGAAACCCGTGGCTATTCCACGGGCGGCACGGTCCATCTGGTGATCAACAACCAGATTGGTTTCACCACGAGCGATCCGCGCGACAGCCGTTCAACGCTGTATTGCACCGATGTCGTCAAGATGATTGAAGCACCTGTGCTGCACGTCAACGGTGATGATCCGGAAGCCGTGGTGCTGGCGACACAGCTGGCGCTTGAGTTCCGCATGGAATTCCAAAAGGATGTCGTGGTTGACATCATCTGCTTTCGCAAGCTGGGCCACAACGAGCAAGACACCCCGGCGCTGACCCAGCCGCTGATGTACAAAAAGATTGCCCAGCATCCCGGAACGCGCCGTATTTATGCCGACAAGCTGACGGCGCAGGGCTTTGGTGAAACGCTGGGCGATGACATGGTCAAGGCCACGCGTGCCGCGCTGGACGCCGGCAAGAGCACGTTCGATCCGGTTCTGACCAACTTCAAGAGCAAGTATGCGGTGGACTGGAGTCCGTATGTTGGCATGAAGTGGACCGATGCCGGCGACACCGCCATTCCCATGGCCGAGTGGAAACGGCTGGCTACCCGGATCACGACCATTCCTGCCACCGTCACGCCGCATAACCTGGTCAAGAAGGTATACGACGACCGTGCCGCAATGGGCCGGGGCGACATTCCCGTCGACTGGGGCATGGGCGAGCACATGGCTTTTGCCTCCCTGGTGGCCAGCGGCTACCCGGTGCGGCTGTCCGGCGAAGATTGCGGGCGTGGAACCTTCACCCACCGCCATTCCGTGATTCACGACCAGAGCCGCGAAAAATGGGATACCGGAACCTACGTGCCGTTGCAGAACGTGGCTGACAACCAGGCACCGTTCGTCGTCATCGATTCCATCCTGTCCGAGGAAGCGGTGCTGGCTTTCGAATACGGTTATGCATCCAACGACCCCAGCACCATGGTGATCTGGGAAGCCCAGTTTGGCGACTTCGCCAACGGTGCACAGGTGGTGATTGACCAGTTCATCGCGTCTGGCGAAGTCAAATGGGGCCGGGTCAACGGCATCACCTTGATGTTGCCGCACGGTTACGAAGGCCAGGGCCCGGAGCACAGTTCGGCGCGTCTTGAGCGTTTCATGCAGTTGTCAGCCGATGCCAACATGCAGGTGGTTCAGCCGACGACCGCCAGTCAGATTTTCCATGTGCTGCGCCGCCAGATGGTGCGCAACCTGCGCAAGCCGCTGATCATCATGACGCCGAAGTCGCTGTTGCGTAACAAGGATGCGACGTCGCCGCTGTCCGAGTTCACCAAGGGCGGCTTCCAGACCGTCATCCCCGAGAGCCGGGAGCTGAAGGCGGACAAGGTCAAGCGGATCATCGTGTGCTCGGGCAAGGTCTACTAGGACCTGGCGAAGAAGCGCGAGGAGAAGGGCGCCGACGACGTCGCCATCCTGCGGGTCGAGCAGCTTTATCCGTTCCCGCACAAGGTGTTCGCGGCCGAACTGCGCAAATACCCCAACGCCAGCGAGATCGTGTGGTGCCAGGACGAGCCGCAGAACCAGGGCGCCTGGTTCTTCGTGCAGCACTACATCCACGAGAACATGCTCGAGGGCCAGAAGCTGGGTTATTCCGGCCGCGCCGCCTCGGCGTCCCCGGCGGTCGGCTATTCGCACCTGCACCAGGAGCAGCAGAAGGCGCTGGTGGACGGCGCCTACGGCAAGCTCAAGGGCTTCGTGCTCACCAAGTAAGCACGAACAAGAACAACAGAAAGAATCAGAACAATGGCTATCGTTGAAGTGAAGGTCCCGCAGTTGTCCGAGTCGGTGGCCGAAGCCACCCTGCTGCAATGGAAGAAGAAGGCGGGCGAGAGCGTCGCCATGGACGAAATCCTGATCGAGATCGAAACCGACAAGGTGGTCCTCGAGGTGCCGGCGCCCGCTGCCGGCGTGCTGGCCGAGATCCTGGTCGCCGATGGCGGCACCGTGCTGGCCGAACAGCCGATCGCCCGCATCGACACGGAAGGCAAGGGCGCTGCCGCGGCCAAGCCGGCGGCAGTCGCGGCGCCGGCCGCATCCACCACCGCTCCCGCTGCTGCGGCCACGGCCGGCGGCGGTTCCAAGGGCGACATCGCGATGCCGGCGGCTGCCAAGCTGATGGCGGACAACAGCCTGGCCTCCGGTTCGGTGCCGGGCACCGGCAAGGACGGACGCGTCACCAAGGGCGACGTGCTTGGCGCCGTCGCAGCCGGTGGCGTCAAGCCCCCGGTCGCGCCGGTACCGGCTCCGGCCGCGCCGGCCAGGGCACCGCTGCAGCAGGTCAGCGCCCCGTCGCGTTCGCCGGACCTCGGCGATCGCCCGGAGCAGCGCGTTCCCATGAGCCGTCTGCGCGCGCGCGTCGCCGAGCGGCTGCTGCAATCGCAGTCGAGCAACGCCATCCTGACGACCTTCAACGAAGTGAACATGGCGCCCGTGATCGAGATGCGCAAGCGCTTCCAGGAGAAGTTCGAGAAGGAACACGGCGTCAAGATCGGCTTCATGAGCTTCTTCGTGAAGGCCGCCGTGGCGGCGCTCAAGAAGTACCCGGTGATCAACGCGTCGGTCGACGGCAACGACATCGTCTATCACGGCTACTTCGACGTCGGCATCGCCGTGGGTTCGCCACGCGGGCTGGTCGTGCCCATCCTGCGCAATGCCGACCAGATGAGCTTCGCCGACATCGAAAAGAAGATCGCCGAATTCGGCGGCCAGGCCAAGGAAGGCAAGCTGTCGCTCGACGACCTGACCGGCGGCACGTTCACCATTTCCAACGGCGGCGTGTTCGGCTCGATGTTGTCCACCCCGATCATCAACCCGCCGCAGTCGGCCATTCTTGGCGTGCACGCCACGAAGGATCGCGCCGTGGTCGAGA
>JAQGMN010000034.1 GCA_028292345.1 Polaromonas sp.
CAATGCGGTCATCCACCTCATCGCCATCGCCGGACGGCTGGGCCTGAAGCTGACGGTGGACGATTTCGACCGGCTGGCCGGCGAGCTGCCCTGCCTGGTCAACCTGCAGCCGTCGGGCCAGTACCTGATGGAGGATTTTTGCTACGCCGGCGGCCTGCCGGTGGTGATGAGGGAGATCGCCCAGCACCTGCATGCCGACGCGGTCACGGCCAACGGCCGGACGATCGGCCAGAACATCGAAGGCGCGCAGAACTACAACACCGAGGTCATCAAGCCGCTGAGCGCCCCCTTCAAGGAGAAAGCCGGCATCGCGGTGCTGCGCGGCAATCTGTCGCCGCGCGGCGCCGTCATCAAGCCCAGCGCGGCCACGCCGGCGCTGATGACGCACCGGGGGCGCGCCGTGGTGTTTGAAACCATCGAGGACTTCCACGCCCGCATCGACGACGAAAACCTGGACATCGATGAAAACTGCGTCATGGTGCTCAAGAACTGCGGCCCCAAGGGCTACCCCGGCATGGCCGAGGTGGGCAACATGCCGCTGCCGCCCAAGGTGCTGCGCAAGGGCATCCTGGATATGGTGCGCATCAGCGATGCCCGCATGAGCGGCACCGCCTACGGCACGGTGGTGCTGCACACCGCGCCCGAAGCCGCTGCCGGCGGCCCGCTGGCGCTGGTGCAAAACGGCGACATGATCGAGCTGGACGTGCCCAACCGCCGCCTGCACCTGCAGGTGAGCGACGAGGAACTGGCCCGGCGCATGGCCGACTGGAAGGCCCCCGAGCCGCCGATGGGCTCGGGCTACTGGAAGCTCTACACCGACCATGTGCTGCAGGCCGACCAGGGCGCCGACCTCGATTTCCTGGTCGGCAAGCGCGGCTCGGCCGTGCCCCGGGACAACCACTGAAAGCGGTTAAAGGGCAGGACGCCGGATTTTTCCGGCGACTTCGACCCTTGCCGCAGGACCCAGGGACAATGTCGTCATGAAACCTTTGCTCGCCCTGGACTGGGGCACCACTTCGCTGCGGGGCGCGCTGCTGGCGGCCGACGGCACTGTCGTGCAGGAGCGCGCCCTGCCGCAGGGCATCCTGAGCGTTGCCGCCGGGCAGTTCCCGTCGGTGTTCCAGAATGCCTTTGGCGACTGGATGCAGGACGGCCGGCTGTGCCTGATCGCCGGCATGGCCGGCAGCCAGCAGGGCTGGCGGGAAGCGCCTTACTGTGCCTGCCCGGCCGGTTTCGGCGACATCGCGGCCCGCCTGGCCTGGGTCGAGCCCGGCCGCATTGCCATCGTGCCCGGCTTGTCCATCGAAGCCGGCGGCGTGCCGGACGTGATGCGCGGCGAGGAAACCCAGGTGTTCGGCGCCCTGGCGCTGCTGGGCCTGGACGACGCGCGGCTGGTGCTGCCCGGCACGCACAGCAAATGGGTCAATGTCGGCGGGCGCCGCATCACCCATTTCTCCACCTGGATGAGCGGCGAGTTCTATGCGCTGCTGCGCCGGCATTCGATCCTGGCGCGCACCCTGCCTGACGCCGAGCCGCCCCACGATGCCGACGCTTTCATGCAGGGCGTGCAGCATGCCCGGCAGGGCGCCGGCCTGCTGCACACCGCCTTCAGCACCCGCACCCTGTCGCTGTTCAGGCGGCTGCCCGCCGAGGCGCTTCCCAGCTATCTGTCCGGGCTGGTGATCGGCGAGGAAGTCAAGGCGCAGTCGCTGGCGCGCGGCGACAGCGTGGTGGTGATCGGCGCCCCGGCGCTGGCCGCCTGTTATGAACAAGCCCTGGCCCTGTGGGGCGTCGCCGTCCAGCCCGTGGGCAACCAGGCCACCTGGCGCGGCCTGCATGCCATCGCCGAAACCCTGAACTCCCCATGAACCCTTCCGACAAGTTTTTGCACGCCCTGAAGACCGTCCCCCTGGTGGCCATCCTGCGCGGCCTGCAGCCTGCCGAGGCGGTGCCCATGGGCCAGGCCCTGGTGTCCGCCGGCTGGACGATGATCGAGGTGCCGCTCAATTCCCCGCAGCCGCTGGACAGCATCGCCGCCCTGGCGCGGGCCTTTCCGCAGGCGCTGGTCGGCGCCGGCACGGTGCTGACGCCTGCCGATGTGCGCCATGTGCAGGCCGCCGGCGGGCAGCTCATCGTGTCGCCGAATTTCAACGCGGCCGTGGTGCATGAGGCGGTCCGGCTGGGCATGGTCTGCCTGCCCGGCGTCATGACCGCCAGCGAAGCCTTCGCCGCCCTGGAGGCCGGCGCCCATGGGCTCAAGCTGTTCCCCGGCGAAATGATCACGCCTGCCGTGGTGAAGGCGCTGCGGGCGGTGCTGCCGGCGGGCACGGTGGTGCTGCCGGTGGGCGGCGTGAATCCCGGGAACATGGGGGCTTACCTGGCGGCGGGGGCTGACGGGTTTGGCATGGGTTCGGCCTTGTTCAAGCCGGGGATGGGGGTGGAGGAAGTGGCTGGGAATGCGGCAAGGCTGGTGGCTGCCTTGCGGTAGGGCTCGGGCTTGTTGTTGGCTGGTTGGTTTGCTGTTTTCATAGTGAAACAGCTCGCCGGGAAGCGGATGCCGGCCACCGCCGCGCATCCACTTTTCTCCCCTGGCGACTTACCTGGCCTTCAGGAAATCGCCGACTTCCAGCAGCACGAGTTCGTTGTCATCGGCCTTGCTGGGATCGCGGCTGCTGGAGAACGGCAGGTTGTTGTCGTTGCCGACCACGATGTGCGTGCTGTCCACCACATCGACGTTCTCAATCGTGAAAAACGGAAAGGTCAGCACGCCGTTGTTCAGCGGCTTGCGCGCCAGCCTGGCGGGGTCGGCAATCGCCATCAGGTCGATGTAGCCGATCTTGCGCACCGGGCCGCCCGCGTTGGCATCGCTCAGTTCCACCTTGTACACGCGCTTGAACTTGGCGATGTCGTGGAAGCAGTCGGTGCGCTTCTGGCCTTCGGGGCAGGCCTTGTCGGCCGTGCCTTCGCCGTTGTCGCGCTCGATGATCAGGCCGGTCGTGCCGTCGATCATGTTGAAGTCGCCAATCGCGTGGCTGTTGCCCTCCAGCAGGTACTTCCAGTGGCGGCCGGTCCACGACTGGCTTTTCACGTCGAATTCAAGCACCCGCAAATAGTCCTTGCCGTCCAGGTTTTCATTGGATTTGCTGGTCGCATCCCAAAGCGCGCCCTCCAGCAAGGCGTAAAGCTTGCTGCCGTCCTTTGACGCGGCCATGCCTTCGAAACCCTTGGAGCGGCGCACCTGGAAATCCACCGCGCCGCCGGGCGTGCCCGGCGTGGTGACGGCCGGGTGGTCGGGCGAACGCACCGCCTTGCCCTCGACCAGCGTGTCAAACACGGCCAGCACCTTGCCCTTCATGTCGGCCTTGATCAGGAAGGGGCCGAACTCGTCGCCAATCCACAAGGCGCCGCCGGCGAACTGAAAACTTTCGGTGTCGAAATCGCTGCCGGTCAGGTAGCGTTTTTTCGTGCCTTCATGAACGATGCGAAAAGGCACTTTCTTGTCGGGATCGTGCAGGAAAACGGTTTCCAGCCGCTTCATGCCGCCACCCTTGAAGTCAACGCCGTAGCGGTTCAGGTACAGCATGGAATCGGGCGAATTGGCCTTGGAGCCCGAGCCGTTGTCGGTCAGTACCCAGAAGCTGCCGTCGGGCATTTTCCTGATGCCCGAGTGGCCCTGCAGCGGCTGGCCCTTGAAGGGCAGCGACATGCCCGTGGGGCGCCCGCCCGACAGGCCTTCCACTGTGCCTACGGCATCCACGCGCTTGCCAGTGGTGAATTTTCCGCTGATCTGCAGGTCTTGCGGCGCATCCTTGGGTGCAGCGATGAACGATGCCGCCGGCATCACGACGTGGCCGGCCAGGGTGGCCGCAAACCCAGGCACAACCGGCCCATCGGTTTGCGCCTGCAGCGGGGATGAAGCCAGGGCAGCCGCCACCATGGCAATGGACAGTGGGCGCATCAGCGCGGGCAGAAAAAGGCCAGATGGCAACATGTGTGCATTTCTATGGAATAAAGAGGCAGATCTTGGACGGACCGTGTGACGGCTTGATTACATCGGGTTGCGCAACCACAAATGAACGGATGCGCTTTGGCCGAGTTTGCGCAGACCCCCGCTTTTGCGGGGCAGCGCAGGTTGCCCATGGCGCAGCGAAGGGACCGGGACAGCCGGGTCGCCTTTCTTTTGGTTGGCTTTTCTTGGGCGAGGCAAAGAAAAGGTGGGTTGCCGCCGGGCAATCCCCGGCCAGCCAGCCTGAGCAACGCCCGCGCCGCTTGTGAATGAACAGCGCCTGGCCAGGAATCACCACCAAAAATCAAACAAAAAAGTGCTTTTCCGCCCTACCTTAAAGCATTTATAGCTATCAAATCAGGAGTGAATTCATGCCCCGCCAGAACGCCAGTCGTGCGCCCCCTGCCCCTGCAAGACAGCCTGCGTGTGCTGCGCAATCATCAACTCCTCATTGGTCGGAATGACCCACACCGCCACGCGGCTGCCCGCCGTGCTGATGCAGCGCGCGCCTGATGCCTGCGCCTCGTTGGCCTCCTCGTCCAGCGCAACGCCCAGCCAGGCCGCACCCTCGCAAACCCGGCGCCGCAGGCTGGCGCTGTTCTCGCCAATGCCGGCGGTGAACACCAGCGCCTCCAGCCCGCCGAGCGACGCGGCCAGGCTGCCGAGCTGCTGGTTGACACGGTACACATACAGGTCAATCGCCTGCCGGGCTTCAGGCGCTTCACTGGCCTCCACCGTGCGCATGTCGCCCGAAATGCCCGACACGCCGAGCAGGCCCGACTGCTCGTACAGCAGCTTTTCCACCGCCTGAAGGCTCATGCCCATCGCGCCCATCAGGTGCAGCACCACGCCCGGGTCCAGGCTGCCGCAGCGCGTGCCCATCATCAGGCCGTCGAGCGCGGTGAACCCCATGGTCGAGGCCATGCTGCGCCGGTCCTGCATCGCGCACAGGCTCGCGCCGTTGCCCAGGTGCGCAACGACGACCTTTCCATCGGCCACAGCGCCCAAATAGTCGGGCAGCACGCTGGCGATGTATTCATACGACAGGCCGTGAAAGCCGTAGCGCTTCACGCCGGCCTCGGTGATGGGGCGCGGCAGCGCGCAGGCCCGCGCCACCCAGGGCTGGGTGGCGTGGAATTCGGTGTCGAAGCAGGCGACCTGCGGCAGATCGGGCAGCAGGCCGGCGATGGCGCGGATGGCCGACAGGTTGTGCGGCTGGTGCAGCGGCGCCAGCGGCGTGAAGGCGTCGAGCTGCGCCAGGATGGCCGGCGTGACCCGGGCGGGCTGCGCAAACCGCTCGCCGCCATGCACCACCCGGTGGCCGACCGCGCCCAGGGTTCGGCCCGCCGCATGCCGGTCCAGCCAGTCGAACAGTTCCTCGAACGCCTCTTCCGGCCCCAGCACCGGGTCGGCCGACACGCGGATGCGCCGGTCTTCCAGCGGCTCGCCGCCTTGCCCCCAGACCCGCAGGCGCGCTTGGCCGCCGATGCCCTCGATGCGGCCATTGGCGATGCGCGCCAGGGCCGAACCGGGCCCGGCCACGTCGTAGGCGGCGAACTTGACGCTCGACGAGCCCGAGTTGATGACCAGCAGCGCCTGCGTCATTGGGGAGCCGCCAGCGCCCGGAGGCGATGGGCAATCAGGAGCAGGGCGATGGCGCACGAGGCGATGCGCGAATGCGCCGAATCGGCCCGGCTGGTCAGCACGATGGGGACTTTCGCGCCCATCACCAGCCCGGCGGCCTGCGCGCCGCCCAGGTATTCGAGCTGCTTGACGAGCATGTTGCCCGACTCCAGGTCGGGAACGACCAGGATGTCGGCGTCGCCGGCGACTTCAGACTGGATGCCCTTGGTCCGGGCGGCCGCCAGGGACACCGCGTTGTCAAAGGCCAGCGGCCCGTCGACCAGCCCGCCGGTGATCTGGCCCCGGTCGGCCATCTTCGACAGCGCGGCGGCGTCCATCGACGAGCGCAGCTTGGGGTTGACGGTCTCCACCGCCGACAAAACGGCCACCTTGGGCCGGGCTATGCCCAGCGCATGCGCCAGGTCGATGGCGTTCTGCACGATGTCGACCTTGGCATCGAAGTCGGGCGCGACGTTGATGGCCGCGTCGGTGATCAGGAGCGGCTTGGGGTAGCGCGGCACATCGAGCACGAACACATGGCTGACGCGGCGCTCGGTGCGCAGGCCGGTCTGGGCGTTGACCACCGCGCCCAGCAGCTCGTCGCTGTGCAGGCTGCCCTTCATCAGCGCCTCGACCTCGCCGGCCCGGGCCAGCTCGACCGCCCTGGCGGCCGCCGCATGGCTGTGCGGCACATCGACGATGGAAAAGCCGGCGAGGTCCAATCCGCATTCGCCGGCCAGCGCGCGGATGCGCGCCTCCGGCCCGACCAGGATGGCCTGGATCAGGCCCAGCCGGTCGGCGTCCAGCGCGCCTTCGAGCGCCTCGCGGCTGCACGGATGCACCACGCCCATCCGGATGCGGGGCAGGCCTTTGGCGGCCTTGAGCAGCTGGTCGTAGCGCAGGTTCTTGTCGGCCATCAGCGGCTCGGGCAGGTCGGTGCGCAGGATGCGCTGGCTGTCGGCCGGCGCGACCACATGCGCCTGGCCGTCGATCACCACGTCACCGTCCTGGTCGGTGCAGCGCGTGGCCAGCCAGACCTGGCGGTTGTCGGCCTTGAGCGCGGTCACCGTGACCGTCACGCTCAGCGTGTCGCCGACATGCACCGGCTTGAGGAACCTGAGCGTCTGGCCCAGGTAGACCGTCCCCGGGCCGGGAAACTGCGTGCCCAGCACGGTCGAGATCAAGGAGCCGCCCAGCATGCCGTGCGCGATGATCTCGTGGAACTGGCTGGTCTGGGCATACAGCGCATCGACATGCGCCGGGTTGACGTCGCCCGACACGGCGGCGAACAGCTGGATGTCGCGATGCGTCACCTGGCGCTGCAGGCTGGCGCCGTCACCGACGCGGATCGTGTCGAAAGGGTGGTTTTGAAGAAAGTCGGCCGACGGTGCAGCGTCAAGGCTGGGTGAGTCCATGGCTTGCCTTTGTTGTGAAGAGGATGGGGGCGCTTGGGATCGGGCAAAGAATAACTTCCCGTCTGTCATTCCTGCAAAGCGCTATTTTTATCAGGGAACCATGACATAGCGGCCCGGCGCGTCTTCCAGCGCCGGATAGTCGTTCGCGTCGCTTCCCATGGCGGGCGGCGCCACACGCTCGCTGGCATGGTGCTGCAACCACTCGTCCAGCGCCGGCCACCAGGAGCCTTCGTGAGCAGGCGCGGTGGCTTGCCAGGTATCGGGGTCGGTGTAGTGTGCGCCGGCCTCGCGCGTGGCGAGCTGGTAGCTGCGCCTGACGCCTGGTCCCGGCGGGTTGACCACGCCCACGTTGTGGCCGCCGCTGCACAGGCAGAACGTCACCTCGGCATGCGTCAGCAGGTGGATTTTGTACACCGAGGTCCAGGGCGACACGGTGTCGCGCAGCGTGCCCAGCGCGAAAATCGGCAGTCGGATGTCCGACAGCGCGACCGGCCAGCCGTTGACGCGGTAGCGCCCTTCGGCCAGGTCGTTCTTCAGGTAGAGCTTGCGCAGGTATTCGCTGTGCTGGCGGTAGGGCATGCGCGTGGCGTCCAGGTTCCAGGCCGCCAGGTCGGTGACGGGCCGGCTGCGGCCCATCAGGTAATCGTGCTCCCGGCGCGACCAGACCAGGTCGCGCGAGTTGAGCAGGGCAAAGGCGCCGGCCATCTGCTTGCCGTCCAGATAGCCCTTGGAGGCCATCAGGCTGTCCAGAAAGGACAGCTGGCTTTCGTCGATGAACAGGCCCAGCTCGCCGGGCTCGGTGAAGTCCAGCTCGGCCGCCAGCAGCGCGAGGGATTTCAGCCGCCTGTCATGGCTGCGCGCCATGAAGGCGGCGGCAATGCTCAGCAGCGTGCCGCCCAGGCAATAGCCCAGCGCCTGGATGCGCTGCCCGGGCACGATGGCCGTGACCGCATCCATCGCGGCCATGACGCCGGCCTTGAGGTAGTCGTCCATGCCCAGGTGGCTGTCGC
>JAQGMN010000055.1 GCA_028292345.1 Polaromonas sp.
TTGGCCAATGCCTGGCTTTGCGCGGCTTCGATCTGCCAGACAATCAGGTTGACGGCCCGTGTCAGCTTCGTTTCAATGCCTTTCCACCAGACCGGCGTGCTGCTGGAAAAGCTGATGACCGTCACCCGCTCGGCCCGGCCGGCGGCGCGCATCAGGCGCTTGTCGTCGGGCTGGCCGACGTCGATCCAGTGCAGCACCGCGTCGGTGTAGTCCTTGTGCCAGAGCGCCGGCTCGTCCACGTCCCACAGGTCCTTGGCGAATTCCAGGTTGCCGCGCTTGTCGTCGCCCTGCACGTTCAGCGCGAAGGCCAGCAGCCGGATCATCATGCGCTCGTCGGTTTCCGACGGGTGGCGGGCAATGATGACGTTGTGGTCGCCATAAATGCCGCGGTCCATGTCGGCGATCTGCAGTTGGGCTTTGTGAATGGTGGCTTTGATGGCCATGGGAATCGTTCTCGGGTGGCAACGCCCGGCTTGCCTGGCAGGCAGCCGGAAGCTTTTGCGTTAAACCGCCTATTGGAACAGCCTTTTTGCCCCCGGGCAGCGATCAGATCAGTTTGGAATAGGCTGCGGTGGTGGGCTGCATCAGGTACTTGTCGAACACCATGCCGCTGGCGCGCACGAACATCCGCCCCTTGGGCGTGACGCGGATCGCCTGCGCGTCGATGGCGATGAGTCCGGCTTCTTCATACGGCTGGAGCAGCGCCAGCTCGTGCGCGAAATACGTGCCGAAGTCGATGCCGTGGGTGCGGTTGACCGTCTCGAACTCCACCGGCGCGCTGCACATCAGCGTCATGATGATCTCGCGCCTGAGCACGTCGTCCGCGCTGAGCGCAAAGCCCTTTTCAAGCGGCAGCCGGTCCTGGTCGAGCCGCTCGTAGTAGGCATTGACGGTGCGCACCGACTGGCTGTAGGAGTTGCCGACCTTGCTGATGGCCGACACGCCAAAGCCGACAAGATCGCATTCGGCCCGGGTGGTGTAGCCCTGGAAATTGCGGTGCAGGCTCTTGTTCAGGCGCGCCTGGTTCAGCTCGTCGCCGGGCTTGGAAAAATGGTCGAGCCCGATGTACACATAGCCGGCATCGAGCAGGCGCCGCATCGACATCATGAAAATCTGCAGCCTTTCTTCAGCCGACGGCAGGTCGCTGTCGTTGATCAGCCGCTGGGCCTTGAAGCGCTGGGGCAGGTGGGCATAGTTGTACAGCGCGATGCGGTCGGGCGCGATGCGGATCAGGCTGTCCAGCGTGTGGCCGAAGCTGGCCAGCGTCTGTTTGGGCAGGCCGTAGATCAGGTCGGCATTGACCGACTCGAAGCCGGCCATGCGGCTGTCCAGTACGGCCTTTTCGACCATTTCAAGCGGCTGGATGCGGTTCACCGCCTGCTGCACCGCCGCATCGAAATCCTGCACGCCAAAGCTGTTGCGGTTGAAGCCCAGAGCGGCCAGCATCGCCAGCGTGCCGTCGCCGACGGTGCGCGGGTCGATCTCCACGCCGAGTTCGGCGCCTGGCGCGAAGTCGAAATGCCGGCGCAGCATGGCCATCAGCTCGCCGAGCTCGACGGCGCTGAAGAACGTCGGCGTGCCGCCGCCCAGGTGCAGCTGCACCGCCTTGCGGTCGGGGCCGATCTGCGCGGCGACCAGCGCCATTTCCCTGTCGAGGTAGCGCAGGTATTGGGCCACCCGGCCATGCTCTTTCGTGATGATCTTGTTGCAGGCGCAGAAGTAGCACAGCGATTCGCAAAACGGCAGGTGCACATAGATCGACAGCGGCGGATTGCCGGGCTTGCCGGCGCGCTGCGCCAGGTGGCCCTGGTACGACTGCTCGGTGAAACCGGCGTGGAACCGGTCGGCGGTCGGGTAGGAGGTGTAGCGCGGCCCGAGCTTGTCGAACCTGCGGATCAGTTCCTCGGACAGTTCAATATCGGGCAGGGCAGAAGTCATGGAAAGTCCAGGCAAAAAGGGGTGGGCTGATTTTGTCGCAAATTGGAACGCTTTTTGCACCCGGCGCCGTTTGCGTCAAGCTGGGGGCGCCGGCCCGGGGTCTTGCCAGAGGCGCCTTATTTTTACAGGCAGGAAATGATTGTTTGCAAAATTCACCTTATCCTACGCCGCGCCGGCTGCCTAGCTGTTACAACCAAGCCATGCGGCCGGCAAAGCCCCTGCGGGCGGCTGGCCAGGCCAATGCCGCCAGACTGGGGCGACCCTCAATTGATCATCAGGAAGGAAAAAAACATGAAGGCCATCTGGAAGGACGCGGTCATTGCCCAAAGCGACACCACCGTGGTGCTCGAAGGCAACCACTATTTCCCCGAAAGCTCGCTGAACCGCGACCATGTGACGTTCAGCAACCACCACACCATGTGCTCGTGGAAAGGCCAGGCGAGCTATTACTCGCTGCTGGTCAACGGCGAAATGAACACCGATGCCGCCTGGTACTACCCCGATCCCAAGCCCGAAGCCGACAATATCAGGGGACATGTCGCCTTCTGGAAGGGCGTGCGGATTGAACCCTGATCCCGTGCATTGCGCGCCGTTGCGCGCCGGGCCGGGCCACTGAACTTTTTTCCAAGTCAAGGAACTGGCCGCATGTTCAAGCACATTCTTGTCCCGGTTGACGGCTCGCCCTCCTCCCTTCAGGCCGTGGACAAGGCGCGGGCGATTGCGTGCGCATTCAGGAGTTCGGTGACGCTCATTTATGTCATCGACCCGTATGCCTTCACCGGCATGGGCGCTGACTTTTCGTATGGCCAGTCCGAATACCTGCATGCCGCCACGCTGGAGGCGAACGAAGCCATCGGCGCGGCCCGGCAGGTCTTTGAAGCGCAGGGAATGCTCGTCAACGGCTCTGTCGTGGAAGGCCATTCGGTCTACCAGGCCATCCTGGAAGCCGCCGAAACCCTGGATGCCGACCTGGTGGTGATGGGTTCGCAGGGGCGCCGGGGCCTGGAAAAACTGGTGCTTGGCAGTGTCACGGCCCAGGTGTTGTCGCATGCGCATCTGCCCGTGCTGGTGGTGCGCAACTGAGCCGCCCGGATTTTTTTTGCTTTTTTAAAAAGGGGTTGACATGGAATTGATGAATCACGATCTGGCGCACGAGTTTCCCGAGTACCTGGAAAAAATGAAGCAGCTCAAGGCTTCGGACGCGCATTTTTCAACCCTTTGCGAACACTACGACAGCGACAACCACACCATCACCCAGTACGAGCAGGGCAAGACGGCCATGGCCGAGGACGCGCTGGAAGTGCTGAAGAAAAAACGGCTCGAACGCAAGGACGAGATCTACCAGATCCTGAAGGCCGGCTGACACGCTGCCGGCCTGTTTTGGGCATCAAACAGGGGCCTGGCGCAGGCTGGTCAAGCGCGAGGCGCTATGAAAAAAATAGCGTAATGACGCTGAAGCACCCCGGGCCCATCTTTTGCGCAGGGGTTTTTTGTGATTTTTTCATCAAACTGAAACAACGCATCGCTACGCTGGCAAGTCCCATCAATTTGCAGTGTTCCGGAGTGCGCCATGAATTCAATTGACGAAGAGGTGATGCGGCGAATCCGCCACGACCTGATCGACAGCTATGACGAAGAGCTGGAGATGGAGCTTGAAGACCGGGCCGTGGCCCAGCTGACCGGCGAGGAGGCCGGCGGTTCAGGCGCGCAGGACCGGGAGCGCCGCCGCCAGTATTTCCGCGAGCTGTTTCGGCTGCAGGGCGAACTCGTCAAGCTGCAGGACTGGGTGATTGCCACCGGCCACAAGGTGGTCATCCTGTTTGAAGGGCGCGATGCCGCCGGCAAGGGCGGCGTCATCAAGCGCATCACCCAGCGCCTGAATCCCCGCGTCTGCCGGGTCGCCGCGCTGCCCGCCCCCAGCGACCGCGAGCGCACCCAGTGGTACTTTCAGCGCTATGTGGCGCATCTGCCGGCCGCCGGTGAAATGGTGCTGTTCGACCGCAGCTGGTACAACCGCGCCGGCGTGGAACGCGTCATGGGCTTTTGCACCGATGCGCAGTACGAGGAGTTTTTTCGCACCGTGCCGGAATTTGAAAAGATGCTGGTGCGCTCGGGCGTGCAGATCATCAAGTACTGGTTTTCGATTTCCGACGACGAGCAGAACCTGCGCTTCCTCGGCCGCATCCACGACCCGCTCAAGCAGTGGAAGCTCAGCCCGATGGACCTGGAGTCGCGCCGCCGCTGGGAGGAGTACACCCGGGCCAAGGAAGTCATGCTGGAGCGCACGCACATTGCCGAGGCGCCGTGGTGGGTGGTGCAGGCCGACGACAAGAAAAAGGCCAGGCTGAACTGCATTCACCACCTGCTGGCGCAAATGCCCTACCAGGAAACCGAGCATCCGCCGGTGGTGCTGCCCGAGCGGGTCCGCCACGACGACTATGTGCGCCAGCCGGTGCCGCTGGACATCGTGGTGCCCGAGGTGTATTGACCGGTGTTCAGTCCCGGACGTCGGCGACCGGCTGCGCGCCAAAGTCGGGCCGCGCCAGGCAGGCGAGCACGCGCCGCGCGGCCTCTTCGGGCGAGGTCAGCTGTCCGCCCGTCTTGAGCCGCTCGAAGCTGTCCCGGTCGGGAAAGGCGGCCTGATCGGCGCTGCGCAACTGAAGCTGCATGCCGGTGTCGATCACACCGGGGGCGAGCGAACAGATTTTTGCGCCACCGGGCTTGAGGGCTTCCTCCAGCGCCACGCAGCGGCTGAAATGGTCCATGCCGGCCTTGGCCGCGCAATAGGCCGCCTGCGACGCCATCGGCCTTCGGCCCAGGCCCGACGAGATGTTGAGCACCCTGCGCTCGGCCTTCCAGCCTTCGGTGGCGCGCAGGAAGGCGGACGTCAGCAGCATGGGCGCTTCCAGCCCGACGCGCAGGGCCTGCGCCAGGTCGGCCGGATCGGCCTGGCTCAGCGGTCCGATGCGGGCAATGACGCCGGCGTTGTTGATCAGCGTGGCGCTGCGCCAGTCGTGGCTGGACTGTTCGCCCAGCCAGGCTTCAAGGCGCGGGCCGAGCGCGCTGCTGTCGGCCAGGTCGTGGCACCACTGGTGCAAGGTGGCGCCGGCCGCCTGCGCATGCTGCGCCAGCGCGGATTGTTCGGTGCGCGAGATGCACAGCAGCGTGTGGCCAGGTGCGAGCAACTGGCGCGCCATCGCCAGGCCCATGCCGCGCGATGCGCCGGTCAGGATGAAAAGGTGGGAAGTCGTCATGCAGTGCATGGTAGCGCCAGGCGTTCCGGCGCGCATGCGCGAACCCTGGAGCGGTCAAAAATCGGGCAGGCTTTCAAATAACAGCGGAGCACCGGTTGCCGGATGGACCAGGCGCAGGGCGCAGGCATGCAGCAGCAGGCGCGGCGACCGGGCGCGCACCGCTTCGGGCGCATACAGCGCATCGCCCAGGATCGGATGGCCCAGCGCCAGCAGATGCACGCGCAGCTGGTGCGAGCGGCCGGTGACCGGCTCCAGCTCGACGCGCGTTCGGTCAGCCGCATCATCGAAGGCGATGCTGCGCCAGCGCGTCTGGCTGGGCTTGCCGCCGGCGGCATCGATGATGCGCAGCGGGCGGCGCGGCCAGTCCACCGCGATCGGCAGGTCGATCAGGCCCCAGCCTTGCGGTTCCAGCGTGGATTCCAGCCGGCCATCGACGACTGCCAGATAACGCTTGTGGACTTCGCGCCGCTCGAACTGGCTGTTCAGGGCGCGCTGCATGGCGGCGCCGCGCGCCATGAGCATCAGGCCCGATGTGGCCATGTCGAGCCGGTGAACGACCAGCGCGTCAGGATAGAAGGATTGCACCCGTCGGCTCAGGCAGTCCTGCTTGTCCTCGCCGCGCCCGGGCACGGACAGCAGGCCGGCGGGCTTGTCCAGCACCAGCAGGCTGTCGTCGGCATGGAGGATCTGCAAAGGCGTGCCGGTCTGCGCGCCTTCCCTGACAGAATTCAAGGCCGGGGCGGAGGAAAGTTGTGAACGGGCGGGCTGGTGCGCCGGATCTCGCGCAGCATGAAAAGGTAAAGGCTTTCGACCTTTTCGCGTGCCCAGGGTGTCTTGCGCAGGAATTTCAGGCTCGACGCCACGCTGGGTTCGCTGGTGAAGCAGCGGATGTTGATGCGCTGGCCCAGGCCTTCCCAGCCGTAGTGGGCGGCCAGCGCGGCGACGATGGTTTCGAGCTTGACGCCGTGCAGCGGGTTGCCCGGCTGGCCGCCTGCCGGGGCAGGCGCTGGCGGAAGCGCGGTAGGGGAACCGTCGGGCAGCACCATGAGGGACTTGATTACTTGTTCTTCAGCTTGCCGCGCACCGGCACCTGCGTCACCACGGTCGGGCGAACCGCATCGGGCGACACCAGCTTGGGCGGCGAGCTGTCCTTCTTGGGTTTTTTCACCATCTTGTCGTTGTTTTGCTGACCTTTGGCCATGTCGTTTCTCCATTAAGTTGATGCCTGAATTATCAGTGCAACTTTATCCGTGGCCGGTGCGTGCGGTCAATCATTTCGGACAGGATGAAGCGTGCGGTTTTGTGAAGACGGTCGCGACCGTCGCACGGGGAACGGGCTTGATTTTCAAGCAAAAAATGGCTTTCGCGCAAACACAGCGGGCATGACTAGCTATTGAATCAATAGCAAAAATTTTTCCGCGGCTGCTGGCTTGCAGGGGTTTGACGTCCGGCCGGCTGGTAAGCTCCCGCCCCATGCCCCTGCACAGCTTTGCCGAACTCACCCGCCAGCGCGCCTTCATGCGCATGTGGTTTTCCCGACTGTTCGGCACCACCGGCAACCAGATGCTGATGGTCGCCGTCGGCTGGCAGATGTACGAGCTGACCGGCAGCGCCTGGGACCTGGGGCTGGTCGGGCTGTACCAGTTCGCGCCCGCGCTGCTGCTGACGCTGGTGGCCGGGCATGTGGCCGACCGGTTGAACCGGGCGCACATCGTGGCGGCCTGCTTGCTGACGCAGGGCGGCGTGGCGATGCTCCTGGTGGCCGCCACGCAGGGCTGGGGCGCATCAAGCGGCTGGGCGTCGCGCGAATTGCTGCTCGGCGTGTCGGTGATGCTGGGCGTGGCCCGGGCCTTCCAGATGCCGGCGCAGCAGGCGCTGACGCCGATGCTGGTGCCGGCCGTGATGCTGCCGCGCGCCATGGCCTTCAGCTCGGCCGGCATGCAGGCAGCGGTGATCAGCGGCCCGGCGCTGGGCGGCGTGATTTTTGTCGCCGGCGCGACGGCGGTTTACGCCACCTGCGCCTTTCTGTTCGCGGCCGCCTGCGGGCTGATCGCGGTGCTGCGCTACGACCATGTGCCGCCGCCGCGCGAGCCGGTGTCGCTGAAAACGCTGCTGGCCGGGGCGGAGTTTGTGTGGCAAAGGAAGGCCCTGCTGGGCGCGGTGTCGCTGGACCTGTTCGCGGTGCTGCTGGGCGGCGCCACGGC
>JAQGMN010000094.1 GCA_028292345.1 Polaromonas sp.
GTGGCCAAGCAGGTCGATGACGTGACCGGCCTGTCCACGCTGGTGGTGATCGATCCGAAGCGCCGCGGCGCGACCAAGGTGATCCGTCCCCAGGTCAAGCTGATCGACCAGGCCGGCAACGAAGTCAAGATTCCCGGCACCGATCACTCGGTGACGATTGGCTTCCAGATCGGCGCGCTGGTCCAGGTGCGCGACGGCCAGGAAGTGGGCCCCGGCGAAGTGCTGGCCCGCATCCCGATTGAAGGCCAGAAGACCCGCGACATCACCGGCGGTCTGCCGCGTGTCGCCGAGTTGTTCGAAGCCCGCACGCCCAAAGACAAGGGCACGCTGGCCGAGATGACCGGCACCGTGTCGTTCGGCAAGGAGACCAAGGGCAAGGTTCGCCTGCAGATCACCGATCCCGAAGGCAAGGTCTGGGAAGACCTGGTTCCGAAGGAAAAGAACATCCTGGTGCACGAAGGCCAGGTGGTCAACAAGGGCGAATCGATTGTTGATGGCCCGGCCGACCCGCAGGACATCCTGCGGCTGCTGGGCGTGGCCGAGCTGGCCCGCTACATCGTCGATGAAGTGCAGGACGTGTACCGCCTGCAGGGCGTGAAGATCAACGACAAGCACATCGAAGTGATTGTTCGCCAGATGCTGCGCCGCGTGGTTGTCGAAAACGTCGGCGACACCAGCTACATCGCCGGCGAGCAGGTCGAGCGCTCGGCGCTGCTGGATGTCAACGACGCCTTGCGCGCCGATGGCAAGATCCCGGCGACCTTCAGCAATTTGCTGCTCGGTATCACCAAGGCGTCGCTGTCGACCGATTCGTTCATCTCGGCGGCTTCCTTGCAGGAAACCACCCGCGTGCTCACCGAGGCGGCCATCATGGGCAAGCGCGACGAGCTGCGCGGCCTGAAGGAAAACGTGATCGTCGGCCGCCTGATCCCGGCCGGCACCGGCATGGCCTACCACGAGGCGCGCAAGGCCAAGGACCTGATGGACGACTCCGAGCGTCGCGCCATCGCCGAGTCCGAAGCCGCCGAACTGGAAGCCTCGCAGGCTGAAACCACCGACGAAAACGCCGCCGCCGAGTAACTCCGGCCGTCGCACTGCGCCTTGAACCAGGGCGCCAAGCCCCGCGCCTTCAACAAGTGCGGGGCTTTTTTATGCCTGAAATGCCTTGAATTTTTGATCGAATCATTCGTTTTCGCATGCTGTGTATATACAAGCAGCTATCAATAAAATAGCAAGTTGCTGAATGAACATTTTGCAACAACCGAAAAAATCCGAGTTAACCTTGGCATTGGCCCCATCCAGACAGTCAACAAACGCGGACGTTTCATTGAAGGAACCGCCGCGCTTCCAGGAAGCTTCCCATGTCAATGCAAACCATTGTTTCGATCACCTTGCTGGCCATGCTCATCTTCTGGGCCGTCGGCGCCTACAACCGCCTGGTGCGGCTGAAAAACACGATTGCCAATGCGTTTGGCCAGATCGATGTCCAGCTCAAGCGCCGCTACGACCTGATTCCCAACCTGGTGGAGGCCACCAGAAAATACCTGAAGCATGAACTGGTCACGCTCGAAGCGGTGATCAGCGCGCGCAACCAGGCGCGAAGCGCCAGCGATGTGGTTCGCAGCCGGCCTGGCAAGGCCGATGCCGTCATCGCGCTGGCCGCCGCCGAGCAGACGCTGGACAGCAGCCTGGGCCGCTTGTTTGCGCTGGTCGAGGCCTATCCCGAACTGAAGGCCGACCAGACGATCCGCGAACTCAGCGAGGAACTCACCAGCACCGAGAACAAGGTCGGCTTTGCCCGCCAGGCCTACAACGACGCCGTGCTCGACTACAACAATGCGCAGGGCCAGTTCCCGGCGCTGCTGGTGGCCCGCGCGTTCGGTTTTGCACCGTCGGCCATGCTGCAGGCCACCGAGAACGCGGCGGAGCGCCAGGCGGTCCGCATCGTGTTATGACCCCCACGCTTGTCGCTTCGCGTACTGCGCTGCCCTTGCAGGGCGCCACGCCGCCAGAGGCGTCGCATCTGCAGGCTGTCCAAGCCCGCGCAGGCGGGCTTGGAGCCGCAGCCTTCAGCCCCGAGGGGGCCGCCACGCCTGCAGTCCGGCAAAGCCGGTCCTGCGGCCGGTACTTGAAAAAAGGCGCGCGCTCTGTTCCCGCCCATGCAAGTTCCGGCCGCGGAACTGGCTTTGCCAGGCCGCAGGCGGGGCGGCCCCCTCGGGGGGCAGGAAGCTACACGCAGTGAGCGACCGTGGGGGTTCTATAAATGCGGTTTTTTGAAGCGCAGCAGCAGGCCCGGGTGCAAACCCTGCGCCTGCTGCTGCTGTTTGGCCTGGCCGTGGTGGCGCTGGTGCTGGCTGTCAATGGCGCGCTGGCGCTGACCTGGCGGCTGGTGTCGCCGGGCTGGACCGGCTATCCGGCGTATTTTTTCAGTGTCAACACCGGCATGACGCTGCTGTTCGTGCTGGGCGGCTGGTGGCTGGAAACCTCGGTGCTTGGCGGCGGCGGCCAGGCGCTGGCGCGACAGGCGGGCGCCCGCGAAGCCTGGCCGGCCAGCCGCGAGGCCGAGCAGCGCCTGTGCAACATCGTCCATGAGCTGGCGATTGCCGCCAGCATGCGGCCACCGCAAGCGATGGTGCTGCCGCGCGAGGACAGCATCAACGCCTTTGCCGCCGGCTGGGACGAGGAGGACGCCATCGTGGCGGTGACGCAGGGCGCGCTCGATCGCCTGAGCCGCGACGAACTCATGGGCCTGCTGGCCCACGAGTTCAGCCATCTGCGCGAAGGCGACACCCGGCTGAACATGCAGCTGGCAGGCATGGTGTACGGGCTGGAAATGGTGTTCCGCCTGGGCCAGCGCATGTGCGAATCCGATGACAACGGCGACCGCTCCTTCCTGGCATTGCCGGGTTTTGCGATCATGACCACCGGCTCGCTGGGCTGGCTGGCGGGCCGCGCGCTGAAGGCGGCGGTTTCTCGGCAGCGCGAATTCCTGGCCGATGCGCGCGCCGTGCAGTTCACCCGCAGCAAGGACGGGCTGGGCGGCGTGCTGCGCAAGGTCGCCGGTGAGCGGGCAAGGGCAGGGCGGTGGCCGGGCGGCAGGGCGCACCACCTGCACCCGGCGGTGCACCACATGCTGCTGGTGAGCGCTGCCGCCCCGGCGCACTGGTTTGCCAGCCACCCGCCGCTGGCCGAGCGCATCCGCCGGATTTACGGCCGGCCGATGCCGGCGCTGTCCGCCCGGCACGACGAAGCCGTGACGCGGCCCGATGCCTTGTTCTAGCCGGGCCGCCTTTCATCGGCCCGGCAGGCAGGCGCCTGCCACAGCGGCTTTTGCCGTCCATGGCCGAGGCTGGTCTAATAGGGAAAAACTGCCGCCCGCCGTCCGGGCGGATTTACGCCGGCCGCTGCAAGGCCGGCCCTGAACACACCGAACCGATGCCACATCCACCGAACCCATCCCCGTCCGCCCAGGTACCGTTATGGCGCCAGCTTCAAGGCGCCGCTTCCATATTGCTGGCGGTGCGCGACGGCCAGTCGATGACGCCGGCGCTGGAAGACGTCGATGGGCAACTGCGCCCCGGCGTGCAGGCGCTGGCCTTTCATGCGCTGCGCTGGCTGGGCCGCGCCGAGGCGCTGCGCCAGCAGCTCGCCAAGCGCCCGCCGCCGCCCGAAGCCGACGCGCTGCTGTGCGTGGCGCTGGCATTGGCCTGCGGCGAAGAAGCGGCGCCCTATACCGCGCACACGCTGGTCGACCAGGCGGTGGAAGCGGCCAAGCGCAGCGACGCCACGCTGCACCAGGCCAGCTTCATCAACGGCTGCCTGCGCCGCTTCCTGCGCGAGCGTGACGCCTTGATGGCGCTGACCGAAAAAAGCCCGCAAGCCGTCTGGAACCATCCGCAGTGGTGGATCGACCGGGTCAAAAAAGACCATCCGACGCAGTGGCAGGACATTCTGCGCGCCAACAACAGCCGGGCGCCGCTGATTTTGCGAATTAATGAACGAAAAACAACCCCTGCGCAGTATGTGCAAGCGTTGTTAGCTATGGATATAGGAGCGTTTCCCATCGGCGAGCATGGCGTGGTCCTGACCGAGGCGCGTCCGGTGATGTCGCTGCCGGGCTTTGCCGAAGGGCATTTTTCGGTGCAGGACGCCGCCGCCCAGCTGGCCGCGCCCTTGCTGCTCGACGGTCTGACGGCGGCGGGCGGCGGGCGCCTGAACATCCTCGACGCCTGCGCCGCGCCCGGCGGCAAGACGGCGCACCTGCTGGAACTGGCCGACGGCGACGTGACCGCGCTGGACATCGACGCCAAGCGCTGCGAGCGCATCGCGCAGAACCTGCAGCGCCTGGGCCTGCAGGCGCACATCGTCGTGGGCGACGCCAGCCGGCCCGGCGATTGGTGGGACGGCCGGCCGTATGACGGCATCCTGCTCGACGCGCCGTGCACCGCCTCGGGCATCGTGCGCCGCCATCCCGACGTGCGCTGGCTGCGCCGGCCGACGGACATTGCCCAGCTGGCCACCATCCAGGCCCGGCTGCTGGCCACGCTCTGGCCGCTGCTCAAGCCCGGCGGCCGGCTGGTGTATTGCACCTGCTCGGTGTTCAGGGCGGAAGGCGAGCAGCAGGCGCAGGCGTTCGTGGCAAACCACCCCGATGCAGTGCTGCTGCCTTCGCGGGGGCATTTGCTGCCGCAAGGAAGTGTCAAAGGCGCCGCATTCCCTGACAATTTGATGCGTGAACACGATGGTTTTTACTACGCACTCCTTGAAAAACGCAGCGCTTGACGCGATTGCGCATCTCCTGCTGGCCGTGTGCCTGGCCCTGCCGTGGGCACCAGCGGCCCGGGCGGCAGCGCCGACCGAGATCACCCAGCTGCGCACCGAGCGCACCGAGGACGGCGTCTACCTCTCGGCGGTGGTGCGGTTTGACGTTCCGCCCGTGGTCGAAGACGCGCTGCTCAAGGGCATTGCGGTCTATTTCGTCGTGGAGGCCGATGTGTACCGCGACCGCTGGTACTGGACCGACGTGCGCGTGGCCAGCGCCGCCCGGACGCTGCGCCTGGCCTACCAGCCGCTGACCGGCCGCTGGCGCGTGAACATCGTTCCGGGCCTCATCGCCAGTTCGTCCGGCCTGCGCGCCACGCTGAGCCAAAACTACGAAACCATGCCCGAAGCGCTTTCGGCGATCCAGCGGGTGGCCCATTGGAAAATTGCCGATGCTTCCGAGGTCGAGCCGGGTGAGCCATACATGCTCAACCTGAATTTCTGGCTCGATTTGTCCCAGTTGCCGCGTCCTTTCCAGATCGGTGTCGCCGGGCAAAAGGACTGGACCATTTCCGCCCAGGTCAGGGACCGGCTCCGCCTGGCGCCTGCGCCGCCCGCCGCCGAGGGCGGCAAATGAGCCGCACCGTCAAGCTGATCGCGCTGAAAAGCAGCCCGACGTTTCGCTGGACGGTCGGCGTGGGGGCCGGCGTGGTCGTGGCGCTGGGCCTGGTCCTGCTGTACCTGCTGACCCAGGCGACCGACAACCGCGAACTGTACGAGCGCAATTACGCCTTGCTGTTCGGCCTGAATGTCGCCGTCGCGGTCCTGCTGCTCGGGGTCATCGCGTGGATCACCCTGCGCCTGGTGCTGCGTGTGCGCCAAGGGCGTTTTGGCAGCCGCCTGCTGGTCAAGCTGGCCGCCATCTTTGCGCTGGTCGGCCTGATGCCCGGCCTGATGATCTATGTGGTGTCCTACCAGTTCGTTTCGCGTTCGATTGAAAGCTGGTTCGATGTCGAGGTCGAGTCCGCGCTCGCCGCCGGCCTGAACCTGGGACGCGCCACGCTCGACACGCTGGCCGCAGACACCGGCAACAAGACGCGGCAGGCGGCCACGCAGCTGGCGGAAACGCCCGATGCCACGGTCGGCCTGGCGCTGGAACGGCTGCGCGACCAGCTTGGCGCCAGCGACGTGGTGCTCTGGGGCGCTTCGGGCCAGCTGATCGCCAATGCCGGCGAATCGCGATTTTTGATCCAGCCCGAACGGCCGTCGGTGCAGCAGCTGCGCAACGCGCGCAGCCAGCAAGTCACCACCCAGATCGAAGGGCTGGATGAAGTGGTTCCCGGGAGCAATGGCGAACTGGGCGCCAGCACCGGTCCCCCCGCGCCTGGCGTCATCACGGCGCCCCGGGTCAAGGCGATTGCCGTGGTCAACAATCCGAACCTGAGCGTACTCGGGCAGTCGCGTTTCCTGCAGGTCACCACCGTGCTGCCCGCCAGCCTGGTGGCCAATGCGATCGCCGTGCAGGAGGCCAACCGCCAGTACCAGGAGCGGGCACTGGCGCGCGGCGGGCTGCAGAAGATGTACATCGGCACGCTGACGCTCAGCCTGTTCCTGGCAGTGTTCAGCGCGGTGCTGCTGGCCGTCATCCTGGGCAACCAGCTGGCCAAGCCCCTGTTGCTGCTCGCCGAAGGCGTGCGGCAGGTGGCCCAGGGCGACCTGACGCCCAAGGCCGCGCTCAGGGGCAAGGACGAACTCGGCGGCCTGACCCGCTCCTTTGCCCAGATGACGCAGCAACTGGCCGATGCGCGGTCGGCGGTGCAGCGCAGCATGAGCCAGGTGGACGCGTCGCGTGCCAACCTGCAGACCATCCTGGACAACCTCACCGCCGGCGTCATGGTGCTCGATGTGGATGGCCGCATCCAGTCCAGCAATCCGGGCGCCACCCGCATCCTGCGCGCGCCCCTGCACGACTACCACGGCCAGCCGCTCGGGCAGGTTCCCGGGCTGGAGCTGTTCGCCAAGGACGTCCTGGCGCAGTTTGCCGACTACCTCAGCAACGCGGCCCAGACGCTGGCGCACTGGCAGCAGTCGTTTGAACTGCATGGGGCCGGGCACGGCGCCAGCGACAACGCCATCACGCTGATTGCGCGCGGCGCCAAGATGCCCGGCACCGAGGAATATTTGCTGGTGTTCGACGATATTTCCGACATGGTGTCGGCCCAGCGCGCCCAGGCCTGGGGCGAGGTGGCGCGCCGCCTGGCGCACGAGATCAAGAACCCGCTCACGCCCATCCAGCTGTCGGCCGAGCGCCTGGAGATGAAACTCAACGGCAAGCTGGCGCCGGTCGAGCAGACGCTGCTGACCAAGTCGGTCAAGACCATCGTGGACCAGGTGGACGCCATGAAGCGGCTGGTCAACGAGTTCCGTGACTATGCGCGCCTGCCGGCCGCCGAGCTGGTGGCCGTCGACCTCAATGCGCTGGTCGGCGATGTGCTGCAGCTCTACCACGGCGATGCCGACAATCCGGTGGCGCCCGTGGTGGTCGAGCTCGACCCCCATGCGCCGCCCATCCGCGGCGACGCCCAGCTCTTGCGCCAGGTCATCCACAACCTGCTGCAAAACGCGCAGGATGCCCAAGAGGGCAAGGACAACGCCCGCGTCACCCTCAAGACCGACTATTCCGACAGCTCGCGCCGGGTGCGCCTGACGGTGCGTGACAATGGGGCCGGTTTTCCGGAACACATCCTCAAGCGCGCCTTCGAGCCTTATGTCACCACCAAGGTCAAGGGCACCGGCCTGGGCCTGGCGGTGGTCAAGAAAATTGCCGACGAACACGGTGCGCGGATTGATATTTCAAACCGTGTGGTCGATGGGACCGTGCAGGGCGCGCAAGTGTCGTTATCATTTGGCGTTGCGACTTGACGGCGCCTGGGAATAATCCGGGCGTAAAAAACCTTCATCTCGGCAGCAAACACGTCAACAACAGGCAGGCAGCAATTCAATCATGGCAAATATTCTGGTGGTCGATGACGAGCTGGGCATACGCGACCTTCTCTCAGAAATTCTCAATGATGAGGGGCACCAGGTCGATCTGGCTGAAAATGCCGCCCAGGCCCGCGCTGCCCGCGCCCTGGCACGTCCCGACCTGGTGCTGCTCGACATCTGGATGCCCGATACCGATGGCGTGACCTTGCTCAAGGAATGGTCCTCCAGCGGTCTGCTGACCATGCCCGTCATCATGATGAGCGGCCATGCCACCATCGACACGGCGGTCGAAGCCACCAAGATCGGCGCCATGGCCTTCCTGGAAAAGCCCATCACCCTGCAAAAGCTGCTCAAGGCCGTCGAGCAAGGCCTTGCCCGAACGGTTGCCCGCCCCCCCACCAATTCCTTGAAGACAACTTCGCCCATGGTCGATTTCGTGCCGGAAGTCATCATGGCCGGCAGTGTGGTGGTGGCCACCGCCGACAGGGGCATCCAGTCGACCCAGAGCTTCATGCTTGAAAAGCCGTTGCGCGATGCGCGTGACGAGTTTGAAAAAGCGTACTTCGAATTCCACCTGGCCAAGGAGGGCGGCTCCATGACCCGCGTGGCTGAAAAAACCGGTCTGGAGCGCACCCACCTTTACCGAAAACTCAAGCAACTCGGCGTGGACCTGACTCGCGGCAAGCGCAGCCTGTGAATTTTGGCTGGCCACCGGGGCAAAACGGCCTTCTAGGTGATATATACTCTTGTGCTCAGGCCCGGTAGCTCAGTCGGTAGAGCAGAGGATTGAAAATCCTTGTGTCGGTGGTTCGATTCCGCCCCAGGCCACCATATAAAGTTTCGCGGAAGTCCGACGAAGTCCAAAAGCCCTTAGGTATCAACACCTTAGGGCTTTTTTGTTGTCCGGGGACGTCCGAAAAATTCCGGCCCAATCCGGCCACTTTTGCAGTAACTCCTGCAGTAACTCGGAAGAATCGAGGTTGCTGCAGAAAAGTTACTGCATCACTCATCAACGAGGGACGCGCTTGCGCGAAAGGGGAGCGAAATATGGCTTTGGAAATGATCAAGAGCGACCGGACCATCAAGGCGCTCAAGCCCGGCGCCGGCAGGCTCAGTGACGGCGGGGGGTTGTATCTTTTGCCCTTCGTCAACGGCGGCTCGCATGGCTGGCGATTCGACTACACGCATCAAGGCAAGCGCAAGACGCTGAGCCTAGGCGTCTATCCGCAGGTCGGGCTGGCGCAGGCCCGCCGGAACGCTGCTGCCGCACGGTCGATGTTGGCGGCGGGCCAGGACCCCAGCGACGACCGGCGCCAGCAGCGTGCGGTGATCGCCGAGCGACATGAAGCCGGGCGCCGTCAGGAAGCCGGTGAAACCCCGCTGGGGAGCTTTGAAGAGGTCGCCCGGCGCTGGTTCCTTGTGCGCCAGGACCAATGGATGCAGAGCTACAGCTCCAAGGTCATTGCCCCCTCCAGAACGATGT
>JAQGMN010000140.1 GCA_028292345.1 Polaromonas sp.
GATGGCCTCGATGGCCGCGCGCGTTCGCGACGCGGCGCAGGCAGGCACGCCCCTGCGCATCCGCGGCGGCGGCAGCAAGGACTTCTACGGCCAGGCGCTGCGCGGCAAGGTGCTCGACATGGCCGACCATGCCGGCGTCATCAGCTACGAGCCGAGCGAACTGGTCGTGACGGTGCGCGGCGGAACCAAGCTGGCCGAACTGGAGGCGCTGCTGTCCGCGCAAGGCCAGTGCCTGCCCTTCGAGCCGCCGCACTTCGGCCCGAACGCCACCGTGGGCGGCATGGTTGCCAGCGGCCTGAGCGGCCCGGCGCGCGCCAGCAGCGGCGCGGTGCGCGACTACCTGCTGGGCGCCGTGCTGCTCAACGGCAAGGGCGAATGCCTGACCTTCGGCGGCCAGGTCATGAAAAATGTCGCCGGCTACGATGTCTCGCGCCTGATGGCCGGCACGCTCGGCACGCTCGGCGTGCTGCTGGAGCTGTCGCTCAAGGTGCTGCCGGTCGCTCCCGGCGAAGCCACGCTGATGTGCAGCGGCCTGCCGCAGCAACAGGCGCTGGACCTGCTCAACCGCTGGGGCGGCCAGCCGCTGCCGCTGAACGCCAGCTGCTGGGTGCGCGATCAAACCGCCGCCCCGGCGCAGGATTTCCTGTTCGTTCGCCTGCGCGGCGCTCTGGCCGCCGTCGAGGCCGCATGTCCGCGCATGATCGCCGATGTGCAGGCGGCCGGCGGCCGGGCGGAGCCGATGGACAATGCCCAGGCAGGCGCCGACTGGAATGCCTGCCGCGAGCAGACCCTGCCGTTTTTCGCGCAGCCGCCCGCGCCGGATGCCTGCCTGTGGCGCCTGAGCGTGCCGCAGACCGCGCCGGCGATGGATCTGCCGTATGCGCCGCTGGTGGAATGGCACGGCGGCCTGCGCTGGCTCTGGGCGCCGGCGTCCGCGGCGGCGCAATTGCGCCAGCTGGCCGCGCAGGCGGGCGGCCATGCGACCTTGTTCCGGCGCGCTGCGGCAACGCCGGCCGACCTGCCGGTGTTCACCCCGCTGTCCCCGGTGCAGTCGCGCATCCAGCGCGAACTCAGGAAGCAGTTCGACCCGGCCGGCATTTTCAATCCGGGCCGCATGCCGATGGACGCCTGAGGCAGCGCATGCGCCGCTTTCGCCACCTGACCGGCCAGCACCGGACGGCGTCCACCAACCGCCTGCTCGGCGGCATCCTGGCCTTCAATGCCGGCGCCGTGAATGCGGGCGGCTTCCTGGTGGTGGCGATGTACACCTCGCACATGACCGGCTTTGCCTCGCAGCTGGCCGACAACCTGGTGCTGGGCAACATGCCCCTGGTGCTCAACGCCATCGGGGCCCTGCTGGCCTTCACCTGCGGCGCGGCCTTCACCGCGCTTCAGGTGAACTGGGCGCGCCAGCACGGGCTGCGCAGCGAATACGCGCTGCCCCTGCTGGTCGAAGCCCTGCTGCTGCTGGTGTTCGGCCTGATGGGCGCCACGCTGAACCGGCAGACGCCGTTCGCCGTTCCGCTCACCGTGCTGGTGCTGTCCTTCATCATGGGCCTGCAAAACGCGCTGGTCAGCAAGATCTCGTCGTCGCAGATCCGCACCACCCACATGACCGGCATCGTGACCGATATCGGCATCGAGCTGGGCAAATTGCTTTACTGGAACCGCACCGCCAGCCCGTTCGAATCGCGGGTGCGCGCCAACCGCATCAAGCTGCGGCTGCTCGGCACGCTGCTGGGCGCCTTCATCGGCGGCGGCATCGTCGGCGCGGCCGGCTTCAAGTATGCCGGTTTCGTCTGGGTGGTTCCGCTGGCCGTGCTGCTGCTCGGCCTGTGCCTGCCGCCCCTGTATTCCGACCTGCTGCGCACCCTCAGGCGCAAAGGCCTCCTCCAACACGGAACCTAGAGACCCACCATGCAGACCCAACTCGCCCCCGAATTCCAGAACACCCCCGACGGCCTGCAGGCCGAGGCCATCCTGCGCAAATGCGTGCATTGCGGTTTTTGCACCGCCACCTGCCCGACCTACCAGCTGCTGGGCGATGAGCTCGACGGCCCGCGCGGCCGCATCTACCTGATCAAGCAGGTGCTCGAAGGCGAAATGCCGACGCGCAAGACCCAGCTGCACCTGGACCGGTGCCTGACCTGCCGCAACTGCGAATCGACCTGCCCCAGCGGCGTGCAGTACGGCCATCTGGTCGACATCGGCCGCAAGCTGGTCGACGAGCGTGTGCCGCGCCCGGCCGGCGACCGGGCGCTGCGCTGGGCGCTCAAGGAAGGCCTGCCGTCGCCGCTGTTCGCGCCGGCCATGAAAATGGGCCAGGCGGTGCGCGGCCTGCTGCCGCACAGCCTGCAAAACAAGGTGCCGCCCCGGCAGGCAACCGGCCAAAGGCCGACGCGCAGCCATGGCCGGAAAATGCTCATGCTGGAGGGCTGCGTGCAGCCCTCGATGAAACCCAACATCAACTCGGCCACGGCCCGGGTGCTCGATACCGCCGGCATCCAGGTCGTCAGCGCGGCCAGGGCGGGCTGCTGCGGCGCGGTGAAATTCCACCTGAACGACCAGGACGGCGGCAAGGCCGAGATGCGCCGCAACATCGATGCCTGGTGGCCTTATGTGGAGGGCGGCGTGGAGGCGCTGGTGATGAACGCCTCGGGCTGCGGCGTCACCGTCAAGGAATACGGCTACATCCTGAAGGACGATCCGGCCTATGCCGAGAAAGCCGCGCGCATCAGCGACCTGACCCGCGACCTGAGCGAACTGCTGCCGGACATTGCCGACTCGCTGTCGGCCAGCCGGCCCGGCCTGATGGAAAAAATTGGCGCCAGCGCGCCCCGGCTGGCGTTTCACCCGCCATGCACCCTGCAGCACGGCCAGCAGCTGCGCGGCGGCGTCGAGCAGCATCTGGGCCGGCTGGGTTTCGACATCAAGGTGTCCAGCAACGAGGCGCACCTGTGCTGCGGCTCGGCAGGCACCTATTCGGTGCTGCATCCGGAAATCGCCTACCAGCTGCGCGACCGCAAGCTGGCCAACCTCGGCGACATGGCGCCCGAGGTGATCGTGTCGGCCAACATCGGCTGCATCACCCATCTGCAAAGCGGCACGGCCACCCCGGTGCGCCACTGGGTCGAGGTGCTTGATGAGGCGCTATTGAATCAATAGCGATTGACGCGCTCCCCGATTGCGCAGAAGGCCTTTTCAACCATGAAAAGACCGGCCGGGGCGTGTGCTTGAAGCGCTTGCCAAACGGCAGGCTTCCTACAGAGGTTTGAAGTGCCGGACTACCCTGAAGGCCTTGTGTTGGCGCGTCAATCGAGCCACGGCGCAACAAGCAGCTGTGCCGTCAACCGAGGTAGGGCCGTGGTGCCTACCATTCCTTTCCAACTATTGATGAGGTAATCGACATGGCATCGAGCAATCAAGGCGGCAACCAGGGCGGCAACCAGGGCGATAGCGGCGGCGGTTCCGGCGGAACCCGCGGCGGCACGCCCCAGCAGCATGCCGAGGCCGGACGCCAGAGCCACAAGAACGACGACAAGGGCGGCCAGCAAAGCAGCAGCGGCGGTTCCGCCAGCAACAGCTCGGGCGGCACCCGCGGCGGCACGCCCGAGCAGCATGCCGAGGCCGGGCGTCAGAGCCACAAGAACGACAAGTAACCCGGTAACGACACTGGGCGTTTCGGCGCCCTGACCCTGAAGGCGGCTCCAGGCCGCCTTTTTTGCGGTCCTTTACGGTCCTCAGCCCGCTGGGCGCGGTCCCGATGCAGCGCTGCAGGCAGGCGCGGGTTCAGCCCGAAGCCCCCTGGGCCGCAGGCCGCCCTGGAATTCACGTCCGGCATCCATCGCCTGCCTGCCAGGCCGGGGCGAGATGGCAAATGCGCTGCGCACCCATGCAACCATCGCCTCGTCATCGGGCAGCGCCCGGCACAACTGGCTTTGCGCCTCGGCCAGGTGGCCTGCCAGGCGCCGTTCTGCCGCCTCGGGTCCGAGCACGGCCACCAGCGTGGACTTGCCGGCGTCCTTGTTGCAGTCCTTTCCCAGGGTGGCCGTTGTTTTGAGGCTGTCTTCCATGTCGTCGCGCAGCTGGAAGGCCTGGCCCAGTTCCAGGGCGGCCGTTCGCAGCGCGCGGCGCGTGGCGTCGTCGGCGCCGGCCGCCAGCGCGGCCATTTCAAAGCCGGCGGAAAACAGCGATCCGGTCTTTTGCTGGTTGGTGCTGGAAATCTCTTCGCAATGCCGCTCTGCCGCGCCCTCGCGCAGGTCCCGGTACTGGCCGCGCACCAGCCCCTGCAGGCCCATGGCCTGGCACAGGACCCGGACGAGCTGCGCGCGCAACTCGCCGTGCAGCCCTGGGGCGCTGGCCGCGATGGCGCAGGCCTGCGTCACCAGCGCCACCGCGCCCAGCATGGCGACATCCTCGCCAAAGCGGGCATGCACCGCCGGCCGGCCCCGGCGAAGGCGGGCATTGTCCATGCACGGCATGTCGTCCAGGAACAGCGAGGCCGCATGCACCATTTCCACGGCGCAGGCCAGATCGAGCAGCGCCGCCGAGCGGTGCCCCAGGCTGCGTCCGACCAGCAGCATGAGCAGCGGGCGGATCCGTTTGCCCGGCGCCAGCACGCCTTCATGCAAGGCCGCGCCCATCAGGTCGCCGGCATGCTCGGGCGGCGGAAGCAGCTCGGCCAGGCGGGCGTCGATCTGTTCGCGCAGGCTGGCCAGCAGCCCGGCATAGTCCATGGAAGCAGTTTCAACGTGGGTCA
Source organism: Polaromonas sp. (assembly GCA_028292345.1). Classification (GTDB taxonomy): domain Bacteria; phylum Pseudomonadota; class Gammaproteobacteria; order Burkholderiales; family Burkholderiaceae_C; genus Polaromonas. The sequence continues at coordinate 4,760 of JAQGMN010000140.1, forward strand.
GCGCAGCAGAGGAATGCATGGTGGGGTGGCCTATGCCGCAAGGCGGCTCTGGCGTATTTATAGGGCGCCCCGGCCGAAATGAACAGCCTGTGCCTGAAAACGGGTTCACGTCCTACAAGTCGGCCACTGCAGTTGCGTAACCTTGAGGGCAGACGCCCATCCGCCCTGCCGATGACCCATTTCACCGTGGTTGCTCCCCCTTTCGCCAGCCATGCCCGGGCGCTTGAAGCGCTGGCAGGCGGCTTGCTGGACAAGGGCCACCGGGTCAGCTGGATTCACCAGGCCGATGTCCGGCCCCTGCTGGCCGACCCGCGCATCGCGTTCCATCCGGTGGGCGGCGCCACCCATCCGACCGGCTCGCTGGCGCAAGTGTGGGCACGTGCCGCCAGCCCGGGCGGTCCGCTGGGGCTGCGCCGCGTGATTGCCGACGTCGCCTCGGCCACCGACATGCTCTGCCGCGAAGGGCCGGCCCTGCTGCGCGCCCTGGGGACCGAGGCGGTGATTGCCGACCAGATGGAAGCGGCCGGCGGCCTGCTGGCCCGGGGCCTGGGCCTGCCGTTCATCTCGGTGGCCTGCGCGCTGCCGGTGAACCGCGACCTGCGCGTGCCGCTGCCGGTCATGCCCTGGGGCCATGCGCACGACCTGCGCGGCGAGCAGCTCAATGCCGGCAGCGCCCGCGTCTACGACTGGCTGATGCAGCCGCATGCCCGCGTCATCGCCAGGCATGCCCGCGCCTTCGGTCTTTCCGGCTGCGCCACGCTGGCCGACTGCCTGTCGCCGCTGGCGCAGATCAGCCAGACCACCGCGTCCTTCGACTTTGCGCGGATGTCCCCGCCGGCCTGTTTTCACCATGTCGGCCCCTTGCGCCAGGCCCTGGACCGGGAGCCGGCGCTGGAGCTGCCGGTGGACAGCGGCCGGCCGTTTGTCTTTGCCTCGCTGGGAACGCTGCAAGGCGGACGGTTCGGGCTGTTCCTGCGCATTGCCAGGGCGTGCCGGGCGCTGGATGCGCAGTTGCTGCTGGCCCACTGCGACCGGCTGGACGCCGCGCAGGCCGAGGCCCTGCGGCGCGCCGGCGCCACCTGGGTGACCGGCTTTGCGCCGCAGCGTGCCGCGCTGGCGCGGGCCGATGCCGTGGTCAGCCATGCGGGCCTGAACACCGCGCTCGATGCGCTGGCCGCCGGCACGCCGGTGCTGGCCTTGCCGATTGCCTTCGACCAGCCCGGCGTGGCCGCGCGCCTGGTGCATGCCGGTGCCGGCCTGCGGCTGTGGCCGGCGCTGGCCGGCACGGCGGCGATCGAGAAATCCCTGCGGCGCTTGCTCGGCGAGCCCGGCTTTGCGCAGCGCGCCCGGGTCCTGGGCGCCGACGTCGAACGCTCGGGCGGCGTGGCGCGGGCGGTCGGCATTGTCGAGGCCGCCTTGCGCGAGCACCCCTCCATCACAATCCGGAGAACGTCCGATGATGCCCTTGCCGCTGCGGCTGCTGGAACGGCTCGGTTGCATGCTGCCTGAAAACGCAAGCACCCCTGGCACCGCCGACGATGCCGACCTGATCCTGGTCGGCGGCGGGCTGGCCAACGGCCTGATCGCCTGGCGCCTGCGGCAGCTGCGGCCCGACGTGCGGGTGCTGGTGCTGGAAAGTGGCGGGGCGCTGGGCGGCAACCACACCTGGTCGTTTCACCAGGGCGACCTGACGCCCGCGCAGCATGCCTGGCTGGCGCCGCTGGTGGCGCACCGCTGGGACGGCTACAGCGTGGCATTTCCGGGCCGCAGCCGCAGCCTGGCCGGCGGCTATGCGTCGGTCACCTCAAGCCGTTTCGATGCCGTGCTGCGGGCCGCGCTGGCTTCAACGGTGCGCCTGTCCACGCCGGTTTCCACCTTGAGCGCGCGCACGGTGACGCTGACGGACGGCCGCACGCTGCGGGCCGGGGCGGTGATCGACGGGCGCGGCCTGCGCCCCAGCCGCCACCTCAGCCTGGGTTACCAGAAGTTCGTCGGCCAGGAGCTGCGCCTTAGCGGCGCGCACGGCTTGGCGCAGCCGGTGCTCATGGACGCCACCGTGGCCCAGCACGACGGCTACCGTTTTGTCTATCTCCTCCCCCTGAGCGCCGACACGCTGCTGGTGGAAGACACCTATTACGCCGACGACGAGACGATCGATGCCGGCCTGCTGCGCGAGCGCATTGCGGCCTATGTGAAGGCGCGGGGCTGGACCGTGGCGCAGGTGCTGCGCGAAGAGCGCGGCGTGCTGCCGATCACGCTGGCCGGCAACGTCCATGCCTTCTGGGACGAAAGCCAGGGTGTTGCGCGGGCCGGGCTGGCCGCCGGCCTGTTTCATTCGACCACTGGCTATTCGCTGCCCAGCGCGGTGCAGCTGGCCGACCTGGTTGCCGCGCTGCCCGACCTGTCCAGCGCGCCGCTGTTCGAGGCCATCCGCCAGCATGCCGTGGCGCAGTGGAAGGCGCAGGGATTTTTCCGGCTGCTCAACCGCATGCTGTTCCGCGCCGCGGCCCCAAGCCAGCGCTGGCGCGTCATGCAGCGGTTCTACGGCCTGCCGGCGCCGCTGATCGAACGGTTTTACGCCGCCCGGCTGGGCTGGCTCGACAAGGCGCGCATCCTGTCCGGCAAGCCGCCGGTGCCCGTCGGCGCCGCCTGGCGCGCAGGCTGGTCCACCGGCGCCGGCAGCGCTTTGTCCCGTCCATTTGAAAGAACCTCATGACCCCTGGCGTAAAAACCGCAGCCGTGATTGGCGCGGGCTTCGGCGGCATCGCGCTGGCGATCCGGCTGCAGGCGGCCGGCGTGCAGACCACGCTGTTCGAGGCGCGCGACAAGCCCGGCGGGCGCGCCTATGTGTACGAAGACCAGGGCTTCACCTTCGACGCCGGCCCCACCGTCATCACCGACCCGAGCGCGCTGGAGGAACTCTTTGCGCTGGGCGGCAGGCGCATGGCCGACTATGTGGAGTTGCTGCCAGTTACGCCGTTTTACCGCCTGTGCTGGGAGGACGGCTCCTGGTTTGACTATGCCAACGACCAGGACGCGATGGACCGGCAGATCCACGCCCGCAACCCGGCCGATGTGGCGGGCTACCGGCGCTTCCTGGCGTATGCTCGGGCGGTGTTCGAGGAAGGCTATGTCAAGCTGGGCACCGTGCCTTTTCTCAGTTTTCGCTCCATGGTGCAGGCCGGCCCGGCGCTGGCCAGGCTGCAGGCCTGGCGCAGCGTCTATTCGATGGTGTCGAAATTCATCGCCGACGAGCAATTGCGGCAGGTGTTTTCCTTCCATTCGCTGCTGGTCGGCGGCAACCCGTTCGCCACCTCGTCGATCTATGCGCTCATCCATGCGCTGGAGCGGCAGTGGGGCGTGTGGTTTCCGCGCGGCGGCACCGGCGCGCTGGTAGCAGGCCTGCTGCGCTACTTCGAGGACCTGGGCGGCACGCTGCGCCTGAATGCGCCGGTCAGCCGCATCGAGCTGAGCGGCGGCCGCGCCAGCGCGGTGGTGGTGCATGGCGAATCGCTGCCGTTTGGCCAGGTGGCCTCGAACGCCGATGTGGTGCATACCTACGAGCAACTGCTGGGCCATGTGCCACGCGGCGCGGCCGAGGCGAAGCGGCTCAAGTCCAAGCGCTTCAGCATGTCGCTGTTCGTGGTGCATTTCGGCCTGAGCAAGCCGCAGCCCCAGCTGCGCCACCACACCGTGTGCTTCGGGCCGCGCTACCGCGAACTGATCGACGACATCTTCAACGGCGATGCGCTGACCGACGATTTTTCGCTCTACCTGCATGCGCCCTGCGTCACCGACCCGTCGCTGGCGCCGCCCGGCTGCTCCAGCCATTACGTGCTCGCGCCGGTGCCGCACCTGGGCCAGGCCGCCATCGACTGGCGGGTAGAGGGCCCGCTGCTGCGCGACCGGATCCTGGCCTACCTGGAGCAGCGCTACATTCCGGACCTGCGCCGCGACCTGGTGACCTGCCGCATCTTCACGCCCGGCGACTTCAAGACCGAGCTGTCGGCGCACCTGGGCTCGGCCTTTTCGCTCGAACCCTTGCTCACGCAAAGCGCCTGGTTCCGCAGCCACAACCGCGACGATGCGATTCCCAACCTGTACATCGTCGGCGCCGGCACGCATCCGGGCGCGGGCGTGCCGGGCGTGGTCGGCTCGGCCAAGGCCACCGCCGGGCTGATGCTGGAGGACGCCTGATGGCTGTCGATGCTTCCCTGCTGCAGCAGGCGGCGCAAACCATCCGGGCCGGCTCGAAAAGCTTTGCCACCGCCGCGCGGCTGTTCGACGAATCCACGCGCCAGAGCGCCGTGCTGCTGTATGCCTGGTGCCGCCATTGCGACGACCTGGTCGACGGGCAGCAGCTGGGCCACGGCCAGCAGCAGGGCGACCGCAGCGACGGACTGGCCCGGCTGGCCGCGCTGGAGCGGGCCACGCGGCTGGCGTGCGCGGGCGAGCCGGCCGACGGCCCCGTGTTTGCGGGGCTGGCCGAGGTGGTGCGCCGGCACGCCATTCCCGATCGCTACCTGCTGGAGCACCTGGCCGGCTTTCGCATGGATGTCGAGGCGCGGCACTATGCCCGGCTGGACGACACCCTGGCCTATTGCTGGCGGGTGGCCGGCGTGGTCGGGGTGATGATGGCGATGGTCATGGGCAACCGCAATCCGGCGACGCTGGACCGCGCCTGCGACCTCGGCATGGCGTTCCAGCTGACCAACATTGCCCGCGACGTGGTCGAGGATGCCGCCATCGGCCGCATCTACCTGCCCGCCACCTGGCTGGCCGACGAAGGCATTCTGACCCGCGAAGATGTGCTCGACCCGGTGCACCGCGCAGCCCTAAGCCGGGTGGCCGCTCGCCTGGTCGATGCCGCCGATCCCTACTACCGCTCGGCCGTGGCCGGCATTGGCGAGTTGCCGCTGCGCTCGGCCTGGTCGATTGCCACCGCGCGCGGCGTTTACCGCGACATCGGGCGCAAGGTCAAGGCGCACGGCGCCCATGCCTGGGACACGCGCATTTCCACCACGCGCATGGACAAGCTGTGGTTCCTGGCGCGCGGCGCGGCGGTGGCCGTCGCGGCCCACGGCATCACGCCGCAGCCGCGGGCAGCGCAGCTGTGGAAGCGTCCGGTCTGAATTGCTGCTGAATTCATAGCTGCTTGCGCCCGCGCTGCCTGCGCCATCGGCACATTGGATGCTGAAACCGCGTTGGCGGGTGACAAGGGCTGCGCGCCGGGCGCATCAACCCTGCTGCCCGCCGGCGGTTTTCATGGCGGCGCGGCTGGCCTGCAACTGGCGCTTGAGCGCGGCGGGCGAGGGCGCCCACAGGAAGCCGAACGAGACGCAGCCGGCCGGCCCTTTCACCGCATGGTGCAGGCGGTGCGCCTGGTACAGGCGCTTGAGGTAGCCGCCACGCGGCACCCAGCGCAGCGGCCAGCGCTTGTGCACCAGGCCGTCGTGCGCCAGGAAATACAGCAGCCCGTACAGCGTCATGCCCGCGCCTATCCACTGCAGCGGCGCATGGCCCGCCGTGCCCAGGGCAATCAAGGCGATGGCGACGGCGGCGAACACCACGGCATACAGGTCGTTGCGCTCGAACCAGCCGGCGCGCGGCGCATGGTGCGAGGCATGCCAGCCCCAGCCCCAGCCATGCATCACGTATTTATGCGCGGCCCAGGCAAAAATTTCCATGCCGGCCACGGTGGCCAGCACGATCAGCGCATTGAACAGGAAGGCTGCTGCTGTCACGGGGTCCGCCTGTCATGCCGCCAGCGCCGCCTCAATGTCCCTGGCCAGGGCCTCGGGCTTGTCGAGCGGCGCATAGCGCTTGATGACCTGGCCGTCCTTGCCGACCAGGAACTTGGTGAAGTTCCACTTGATGGACTTGCTGCCCAGCAGGCCCGGCGCTTCGGCGCAGAGCCACTGGTACAGCGGGTGCGCCGACGGGCCGTTGACGTCGATCTTGGACATCATCGGAAAGCTCACGCCGTAGTTGACCTGGCAAAAGCTGGCGATTTCATCGTCATTGCCGGGGTCCTGCGCGCCGAACTGGTTGCACGGGAAACCCAGCACCACCAGGCCTTTGCCGGCATACGACTTGTGCAATGCCTCCAGCCCGCCGAACTGCGGCGTGAAGCCGCACTGGCTGGCGGTGTTGACGATCAGCAGGGGCTTGCCCTTGAACTGCGATAGGGCGATGGGCTGGCCGTTGATCTGGCGGGCTTCGAAGTCGTACACCGTGCTCATGGGATGTCTCCAGGAATGGACCAATATCGTACCGTAGCCGCAATGCCCCGCCGGGCCGTCCGCCCGGTAACCCGGGTGAATGCGGCCAGGCCAAAAACCATTTTTTTTGCGCCAGAAGTCCTTTTTCCGCACAGCCAGCAAGCATGGGCAGCTATGAATCCAGTAGCAAAAAGTGCGGCGCCTAGCTGTCGGCCGAAGGCGCCACGGCCGCCAGCGCCGCCGCCAGCACGATCAGGCTGCCGCCCAGCACGATGCGCGGCGTGAACTCGGCCGCCCCCAGCGCGGCGGACGACACGCTGGCAAACAGGATTTCGGTCAGCATCACGATGGCCGTGGTGCCGGCCGCCAGCCGCGCCGCGCCATATTGCAGCGCCGCATTGCTGGCCATGAACGCCAGCGCCAGCCCCAGCAGCACCGGAATGCCGGCGGCCTGCAGCGCCGGCGCGGGCACCGCCTGCCACTGCATGCCCAGCAGCGCCGCCACGACGGCCAGCACGCCGCTGCCGCCAAACATGGCCAGCATGCGCGCGCCGCCAGGGGTGTTGCCGCATTTGCGCAGCATGGAATTGGTCAGGGCAAAACTGAATCCGCCGGCAATCGCCAGCCAGTCGGCCGCGCCTTGCGGCACGGGCCAGGGCGAATCGGGCGTTTTCAGCACCACCAGCACGCCGGTCATGGCCAGCCCCAGGCGCAGCAGCGAGGCAACGGTCGGCTTTTCGTCCAGCATCCACCAAGCCACCAGCACCGACCAGGCCGGCATCAGGTAGAACAGCAGCACCACCCGCACCACGTCGCCCACGGTGACGGCCCAGTTGAAGCCAATGTTCGTCATGCCCGCCACCAGGCCGAGCAGCCACAGCTGCGGATGCGCCGCCAGGCCGCGCCAGGCCTTGAACTGCACCGCCAGCAGACCGGCGACGATCATCAAATACATCAGCGCCGTGGCCCACAGCGGGTGCAGGCCGTGGTCCTGCAACTGGCGAAACGGCCACCAGGACACGCCCCAGACCAGCGCGTTCAGCACCAGTGCGCCAACGGCCAGGCGGTTGGCCGCGGTTTTGACTTCTCCGCCCGGCATCAGTGCGTCTTGTCGCTGCGGGCGATGCTGATCAGGTGGTCCAGCTGCACCTTGTGGTGGATGGTGTTGCTGTGGTGCCAGCGCTGGATCAGCCACATGAAGCCGGCCACCACGATGCCGAAGCCGGTGATCGCGCCAAAGGCCGACAGCCCCATGCCGGTGGACAGGCTGTAGCCCGCGCCCAGGCTCAAAATGCAGGCCTGCTCGTTGAAGTTCTGCACGGCAATCGAGCGGCCCGCGCCCATCAGGTTGTGGCCCCGGTGCTGCAGCAGCGCGTTCATCGGCACCACCAGGAAGCCGCCCAGGCCGCCCAGCAAAATCAGGAAGGGCGCGGCGACCCAGACGTTGTCGATGAAGTTCATCAAAATCACCAGCACGCCCATGGCAATGCCCAGCGGCATGACCTTGGTGGCATGCTCCAGCCGCATCCGCATCGACGCCAGGATCGCCCCGGCCGCCGTGCCGATCGCCACCACGCCGACCAGGCTGGACGCCTGGGTGGTGCTGTAGCCCAGCGCCGCCGCGCTCCACGCCAGCACGATGTAGCGCAGGTTCCCGGACACGCCCCAGAACAGCGTCGTGGTGGCCAGCGATATCTGGCCGAGCTTGTCGCGCCACAGCGCCGAATTGCAGCTCCAGAAATCGGGCAGCAGCTCGAACTTGTTGCGCGGCATCGGCCGCATCTCGACGCCGGTGTCGGGGATGCGCAGGTTGAACCAGGCGGCAATCGCATACAGCACGATCAGCAGCGAAATGGCCGCTTCCGGCGCGGTGTCGATGCCGGTGCTGATGAACGGCAGGTCCCAGGCCAGCAGGTGGCCGGAAACGGCGCGGCCCACCAGCTGGCCGCCCAGCAGCACGCCCAGGATGATCGAGGCGATCGTCAGGCCCTCGATCCAGCCGTTGGCCTTGACCAGCTGCGAGGCCGGCAGCAGTTCGGTCAGGATGCCGTACTTGGCCGGCGAGTAGGCGGCCGCGCCCAGCCCGACGATGGCATACGCCAGCAGCGGGTGCGAGCCGAACAGCATCATCAGGCAGCCAATGACCTTGATGGCGTTGCTGGCGAACATGACGTTGCCCTTGGGCCGGGCGTCGGCATAGGCGCCGACGAAAGGCGCCAGGATGACGTAGAAAAGCGCGAACATCGGCACCAGCGCGGCCGGCTGCCACTTGGGCGCCCCGCTGGTCTTGAGCAGTTCGACGGCCGCTACAAAGAGCGCGTTGTCAGCCAGCGAACTGAAAAACTGGGCTGCCATGATGGTGTAAAAACCGCGCTTCATTGAACTGTATTGATCACCGCAGAAAAATGCACCGGTGGGTCCGGTGTCTCAAGCCAGGGGGTGAATGTCTCCAAAATATCGCTGTTTATAGCATGGGCCCCGGATGTCAAAATGAAGGCTAACCCGCAATCCGGTGCCAGCCCTGCCGGCACCTGTGCGCACGCGGCTGCCCTGTGCCGGCCATTCCTGCCCCGACCCACTTTGATTGCGCCATGCCACGTCCCATTCTCGCCACTGTTCACGCCGCCGCCCTGAGCCACAATCTTGCGCGGGTGCGCGCCGCCGCGCCGGATTCCCGCGTCTGGGCGGTCGTCAAGGCCAATGCCTACGGCCACGGCATCGAGCGTGTTTTCGACGCGCTGCGCAGCGCCGACGGCTTTGCGCTGCTCGACCTGGACGAAGCCCGGCGCCTGCGCGCGCTCGACTGGCGCGGCCCGATCCTGCTGCTCGAAGGCTGCTTCGACGCGCGCGACCTGGAGCTGTGCTCGCGCCTGGGCCTGTGGCACACGGTCCACTGCAACGAGCAGATCGACCGGCTGGCCGCGCACAAGACGCAGCTGGCGCACCGCGTCTTCCTGAAGATGAACACCGGCATGAACCGCCTGGGTTTCACGCCCGAGCGCTTTCGCGCCGCCTGGACGCGCCTCAATGCCCTGCCGCAGGTCGAGGAAATCTCGCTGATGCAGCATTTCCCCGATGCCGACGGTCCCCGGGGCATCGGCGCGCAGCTGCAGGCCTTCGACGCCGTCACCCACGACCTGCCGGGCGAGCGCAGCTTGAGCAACAGCGCGGCCATCCTGCGCCACGGCGGGCCACTGGCCGGGCGCTCCGACTGGGTGCGGCCCGGCATCGTGCTGTACGGCAGCGCGCCCGACTTTCCCGCGCACAGCGCCGCCCACTGGGACCTGCAGCCGACGATGACGCTGTCGTCGCGGATCATCGGGCTGCAGCAGCTTGCCGCCGGCGACACCGTCGGCTACGGTTCGAGCTTCACCGCCGAGCAGCCGATGCGCATCGGCGTCGTGGCCTGCGGCTATGCCGACGGCTACCCGCGCCACTGCCCGACCGGCACGCCGGTGCTGGTGAACGGCACTCGCTGCCGCCTGGTCGGCCGGGTCAGCATGGACATGGTCACCGTCGACCTCACGCCGGTGCCGGGCGCCGGCATGGGCAGCGAGGTCACGCTCTGGGGCTGCGCCTCCGGCGGCGCGGTGCTGCCCATCGACGAGGTGGCGCGGGCTGCGGGCACGGTGGGCTACGAGCTGATGTGCGCCGTGGCGCCGCGCGTGCCGTTTGCGCCGTCTACACCGGTTTTGGCATGAACTGCCTGGAGATCGTTAAAACCCTGCAAGGCCGCGTGCCGGACCTGCTGGCGGTGTACGCCTTCGGCAGCCGCATGCAGTGCATGGCGGGGCCGCAAAGCGACCTGGATCTGGCGGTCCTGGTGGCCGGGTATGCCGATCCGCTGGCCTTGTGGGAGCTGTCGGGCGACCTGGCCGATGCGGCCGGCTGTGCAGTGGATTTGCTCGACCTGCGCGCGGCCTCTACCGTCATGCAGCATCAAATCATCACGACGGGCCAACGCTGGTGGGCGGGAGATTCTCAGGCCGCGCTGTACGAGGCCGCCATTCTGAGCGAAAAAACAGCGCTCGATACCGCCCGGGCGGGCCTGCTCGACGACATTGAAAAAAGGGGAACGGTTTATGGCCGATGACGTGCTGATCAACAAGGCCGCCACCATCGAGCGCAGCGTCAAACGGGCGCGCGAGGAATATGACCGCGACCCGGCCACCTTCGCCACCGACTTCACGCGCCAGGATGCGGCCATCCTGAACATCCAGCGCGCCTGCGAAGCGGCGCTGGACATGGGCCAGCACCTGATTCGCCGGGAAAGGCTGGGTGTGCCGCAAAGCGCCCGCGACGTGTTTGCGCTGCTGGCGCAAGGCGGCTGGATGGATGCGGCGCTGGCCGACGGGCTCAAGCGCATGGTCGGCTTTCGCAATATCGCCGTGCATGACGACCAGGCGCTGCAACTGCCGATCACGGTCGCCATCATCCAAAAGCACCTGGACGAGTTTTTGCAGTACAGCCAGGGCGTGCTCCTGCGCGATGCGGCGCAAGCACCCGGCAAGTTGCCCTGAAATCAGGTTGATATGTTGCTTGCCGGGGGCAGCAGCCTCAGCAGCCGGCTCAGCAGCGTGTCCACATAGTCCCCGGCGGGGTCCTGGTGAAGCAGGCAGTCCGGTTTCACGCGCCCCAGGTCCTCTGCCGTGGTGGTGCTCAGGACAAAGCCACAAATCGGCACCGAAAAACTCCATGTCGGAAGTACCTCGTCCAGCAGCCTGAACTTGTCTTCGGGCCACTGGTGGCGCAAGCCCTTGGGTTCGACAAACGCCAGCGCTTGATGCTTGCCGCGCTTGAGCCACAGCAAAAAGTCCGGAAAGAAACCTTCGGCGGCAAACAGCCCCACGCCCACACCGGCCAGGTTGCGCAGCAGCACGACTTCAACACCCTCCCAGGCGCTCAAGCAGTGCAGCTGCTGCCATCGCCGGCGCAAGTCCCACACCAGGCGCGCTTCGCTGTTTTCCAGAGGTGGCGGTGAAATGCGCAGAGTCAGCGGCTGGTCATCGAGAAGGCTCAGCTGGCCATCAGTCTGCACAGGCGCGGCAGGCGCTGCCAGCAGCAGCGGCGCATACAGGTGCTGCGGCACATGCAGCCGGGGCAGCGGCGCCCCAAGCGCGTCATCGTCCGTGCCGCCGTCAATCAGGGCCATCACGTGGGAAAGCGTGTCCTTGAGGTCGATTTCACCGCCTTCCTCGCGAATCACACTCACCATCCGATCCCAGCCTGCGGCGCTGACCTTGGCGCCGCGCATGTTCTGGCGCAAGGCCTCGATGGCGGTTTTCACCACGTCCTGCGCTAGCATGGCTTCGACACGGTAGCCCGGGCGCTGACGGCCATCGGGCAGCGTCTGCATGGGAAAGTTGGGATGCTGGTCGGTGATGGATTCCAGCTGCGGGTGCTGCGTCAAAAAAGCCAGGCGCTTGCGGCGCACGGTGCGCGCCAGCGCCGCTTCCCATTGGCCCAGCACTTCATGGCGCAGGCGCTGCTGGTCATCGCTGCCCATCGGCAGGCTGCCGGCAGGCACTTGCACCTGAACACCATTCAGCCAGCGCAGCGCCTCCCCGGGCGTGACCCACAACTGCTGCAGGCCCTGTTGCCGGTTGAAGCGCAAGGCATGCTGAAAAAAACCTCTGGCGTGAGCCGGCAGCCCAGCAAATGCGTTGCCGGATGGACTTGCGTGGCGGCCTGCAGTGTCTGCACGTCGCCCACACCGTCCTGCAGGCTCAGGCGGGTGGACAGGTCAATGACGGGCGGGAGCGTGTCTTTTGCGGCAAAAGCCACCGCCAACTGGCCAAACGCCGCTTCACGCGCCGCATCATGCACCGGTATTTGCAGCCCCAGCGCGTCAATGCCGCCCCGCAAGGTCACCGGCACGACCAGGCCTTGCACCGGCATGCCTTCGCGGCT
>JAQGMN010000166.1 GCA_028292345.1 Polaromonas sp.
CGCAATGGCCAGTGACAGGCTGGCCAGTGGCAGTGAAAAAATGTCGGAAGTCTGAAACCAGTCTGCAAATTCATTCATCGCCAGCAGCGTAGCAAAAAGAAAAATTCTCGGAATGGCAGCGGAATTGGCCATCGGGCGGCCGCCTGCGGCCAGCGCGACTTCAGGCGTGAGGCGGGCGCCCGGTCTGTGCAGGGCAAGAATTAATGATTAAAAACCCGCCCCGCGCAATGCCCGCAAGCACAAATAGCTATTAAAAATATAGCAGGTTATTGAATCGGAAGGCCATGCAGGTTTTGGCTGCGCCACCAAGCCGTCGGCATTTTTCGCGTTCTCGCGCAGGCGTTGGCGGTTCTGTCCGACAGCGGATGCTTGCCGGTTGCGAAGAATCAAATGTTGATCAATAAGAAGTTTTGTCGATGCCAAGCCTCTTGCGGGCGTGGCGGCCCATCGTGTTTTTTTGGAGAATCTGACATGCCCTTGCACCGTCCGCTGGCGATCGTGACCGGCGCATCCTCGGGAATTGGCTACAACCTGGCCAAATGCTGCGCCCAGAATGGATTCGACCTGCTGGTCGCGGCCGACCAGCCGCTGGAGGAAGCGGCCAGCGACTTCCGGGCGCTGGGGGCGCAGGTGGAGACGCTGCAGGCCGAACTGGCCGGCCGCGAGGGTGTGGAGCAGCTCTGCGCCGCCATCAACGGCCGCCCGGTCGAGGCGCTGCTGGCCAATGCCGGCCATGGCCTGGGCCGCAGCTTCCTGGAGCAGGACTTCAACGATATCCAGCATGTGATTGACACCAACATCACCGGCACGCTCTACCTGATCCGGCAGGTGGCGCCGGGCATGGTGGCGCAGCGGCGGGGGCGCATTCTGCTGACCGGCTCGATTGCCGGCTTCATGCCGGGCTCGTTCCAGGCCGTGTACAACGGCTCCAAGGCTTTCGTCGATTCGTTTGCGGCGGCCCTGCGCAACGAGTTGAAGAACACGGGCGTGACGGTGACCTGCCTGATGCCCGGCCCGACCGATACCGAGTTTTTCGCCCGCGCCGACATGCTCGACACCCGAGTCGGCACCGACCAAAGCGCCATGTCCGACCCGGCGGACGTGGCCAAGGCGGGCTTTTCGGCCATGATGAGCGGCCAGGCCGACGTGATCGCCGGCCTGCAGAACAAGCTGCAGGTGGCGATGGCCAAGGTGATGCCGTCGGAAAAAACAGCCGAGATGCACCGCAAGCTGGCCGAACCCGGAACGGCGCGAGACAGTGCGCAGTCACCCACCCCAGAGTGAATCGAATGACCCGCAAACAGAAATCAGGCTCCGACACACCCAAGCCGGCGGCCGAGGGCAGCGGCGGCAGGGTCGCCAACGACACCAACAAAATGGGCGACCAGGACCCCACCCAGAAGAACGAAGGAAAGCGCACGCCGCAAAGCCGCCACGACCGCGAAACCCATGTGGGTTCCACCAATCAGGTCCGGGCGCGCCAAGGCGGCGCGGGCGGGGCCGGCAGCAGCAACTGGCATTGAATGCAGCGCAGGTCTGGCAAGACCGCTTGCCGCCCCGACTTTCGGCGCTTGCCGACCTGGGGACGGCTGTGCTGAACATTTCTTCATGCCGGGCTTGTGAAGCAGGGCTACCGCGCTGACGGCTTACGCCAGCGTCGGCCTGGCCCCGGGCCAGGCTTTCTTTTCCTGCCCCATGCCGATAGCCGGCATCCCCATATGCAACGGCGACCCGGGCTGGCTCGTCTGCCCTGTCAGGGTTTGTCCGGCAGCTCGATCTTGACTTCGAGCACATCGAGGTTTTCCTGGCGTTCCAGGTTGAGCTTGATGTCGTCCGGATTGATCTTGATGTATTTGGCGATCACGGCAATCAGGTCGCGCTGCAACGCGGGCAGGTAATCGGGTTCGTGGCCGTTGCGCCCCGAGCGTTCATGCGCCAGGATGATTTGCAGCCGCTCCTTGGCCACGTTAGCCGTTTTTTTCTTTTCACCGAGAAGGAAGGAGAAAAATGAGGCCATGGCTTTTTATTTTCCTCCAAACAGGCGTTTGAAGAAGCCGGGCTTTTGCGCATCGATGAAGCGCATCGGCTTGTCCTGGCCCAGGAAACGGTCGATCACGTCCTTGTAGGCTTCGGAGACGTCGCTGCCCTGCATGTGCACCGCCGGAACGCCCTGGTTCGACGCCTGCAAGACGGTTTCGGATTCGGGAATCACGCCGATCAGCTTGATGCGCAGGATGTCCTGGATGTCCTCGAGCGACAGCATCTGGCCCTGGTCCACGCGGCTCGGGTTGTAGCGGGTGATGAGCAGGTGCTCCTTGATCGGATCGCCGCCGTCGATGGCGCGCTGCGTCTTGCTCGACAGCATGCCCAGGATGCGGTCCGAGTCGCGCACCGACGAGACTTCGGGGTTGGTCACCACCAGCGCCTCGTCGGCGAAGTGCATCGCCATCAGCGCGCCGGTCTCGATGCCGGCGGGCGAGTCGCAGATGATGTATTCAAAATCCATCGCGCTCAGGTCATCGAGCACCTTCTTGACGCCTTCGAGCGTCAGCGCGTCCTTGTCGCGGGTCTGCGAGGCGGCCAGCACATACAGCTCGGGGCACTGCTTGTCCTTGATCAGGGCCTGGTTGAGCGTGGCTTCGCCCTGGATGACGTTGATCAGGTCGTACACCACGCGGCGTTCGCAGCCCATGATCAGGTCCAGGTTGCGCAGGCCCACGTCAAAGTCGATCACGGCGGTTTTGTGGCCGCGCAGGGCCAGGCCGGTTGAAAAGCTGGCGCTGGTGGTGGTCTTGCCGACGCCGCCCTTGCCAGAGGTGACCACAATGATTTTTGCCATTCGAAAAAGTCCTTATTGAATCGGTAACGCGTTGTTGGGGTCAGGCTGGCAGGGCGTCAAAAAGACATCATGCATCAAACCTCATCGGGTATGTAAGCAAATGCGCCACTTTCAGCTCATCGCCGTCATGACCAGTTTTTCGCCTTCATGGTCATTGACCAGCCGCACCTGCGTCGGGCGGCCGGCAACTTCGGGCGGCAGCGGGTTTTCGCTGGTGCGGTAGATGCCGGCAATCGACAGCAGTTCGGCTTCGAGCGCCAGCGCAAAGATGCGTGCCTCGGTGTTGCCGCGCGCGCCGGCAATCGCCCGGCCGCGCAGCGGCGCATAGACATGGATGTGGCCGTCGGCAATGACTTCGGCGCCGGCGTTCACCATGGCCAGCACCACCAGGTCGCGTCCCCGGGCATAGATTTGCTGGCCGGAGCGCAGCGGCTTGTCGATGACCAGCGCGCCCAGCGGCGCCGCATGCATTTGCTGCGGCTCGTGCGGCTGTTCGGCCGATGCCGCGGCTGGCCGGGGCGTGAGCAAGTGCGCATCGTTGCCGGGCACCAGTCCGGCCTGCCGGGCGGCGGCCATCTGCGCCGGGTTGCCGCCTTTGACGGCGATGGGCACCAGGCGGTAGCTGCCCAGCAAATCCACCAGCGCGGGGAAGTCGATGTCGGCCGCATGCTCCTTTTGCAGCGGCGACAGGTCGATGACCAGCGCATCCTGGTCGAAAAAATCGGGAATGTCGCCGAAGCGCTGCGTCATCTCGCGCGCCAGCGCCGCCAGGTCGGTGGACTTGAGCAGCAGCGCGACCAGCGGAAAATTGGCGCTCTTGATTTCAAAGGTGATGGGCGTGGCGACAGTCATGGGCAGGCAGGGCTTGGTGGACGAAGGAAGGCAGACCCCGACGGGGTGGTGATGCCCATGCTGCCTGGAAATCCGAGGGTAGCGCAGGAAGCCCGGCCTTCCCGGCGGCGGGAAGCGGCATTTGTTAGCGTGTGAAACGCTGCGGGAAAGTCACCCGGCGTCTGAACCGCGTCAGGCATTGAATGCATGCAGATTGCGCCCATCTGGAAACGTTGAAAACAAAAACAACCATTATCCCGGAACTTGATGAACTTTCTAACGCTGGCCGGACTGAGCGCCGCGCTTCATGGCTATGTCGCCCTGCGCCTGATTCCGGACCTGGCGCTAGCGGCGCCGGCCGGGCTTGGACTGGCCGGCCTGCTGCTGGCTTCAGCGCTGCTGATTCCCCTGGGGCTGATGGCCCGCCGCATTGCCGCGCCGCCGCTGGCCGACCGCCTGGGCTGGGCCGGGCTGCTGTGCATGGGCCTGTTTTCGACGCTGATGGTGCTGACGCTGCTGCGCGATGCCGGGCTGGTCCTGCTGTGGATGCTCCATTTCCTGGCGCCGGGCGGGCTGGAACTGGCGCCCTGGCGAACCGTGTCGGCGCAGGCCGTGCCCCTGCTGGGCGGCTTTTCGGCGCTGCTGGGCTTGCTGAACGCCCGGCGCACGGCGGCGGTGGTGCGGGTCGATGTGCCGATCGCCGGCCTGCCGCCGGCGTGGCAGGGGTTCACCGTGGCGCAGATCAGCGACATCCATGTCGGGCCGACCATCCGGCAGCGCTATGTGCGCCGCATCGTCGAGCGCGTGAACACGCTGGGGGCCGATGTGGTGGCCATCACTGGCGACCTGGTCGATGGCCGGGTGGACGAGCTGGCCGCGCAGGTGGCGCCGCTGGCCGACTTGCGTTCGCGCCACGGGACGTTTTTCGTGACCGGCAACCATGAATACTATTCGGGCGCCCAGCCCTGGATTGACGAGTTGCGGCGCCTGGGGCTGACGGTGCTGCT
>JAQGMN010000173.1 GCA_028292345.1 Polaromonas sp.
TGCTGCTCGCCTGGTGGTGGAACGGCCGGCCGCTGCTGGAAAGCCTGCTGTCGGGCATCGCGCTGGCGATGGCCATCCTGCCCGAGGAAATCCCGGTCATCCTGACGGTGTTCCTGGCGCTGGGCGCCTGGCGCATCTCCAGACAAAAGGTGCTGACCCGGCGCATGTCGGCGGTCGAGGCGCTGGGCGCGATCACCGTGCTGGCGGTGGACAAGACCGGCACGCTGACCCTGAACCGCATGGAAGTCGCCGAACTGGCAATAGCCGACGCCCGCTTCACGCCGGAACAGGCCGGTGAGTTGCCGGAAGCCTTCCACGGGCTGACCGAATTCGCCATGCTGGCCACCCCGGGCGACCCGTTCGACCCGATGGAAAAAGCCATCCAGCGCTTTGGCCACGGCTGGCTGGCGGGCACCGAGCATGTGCATGACGGACGCGAGCCGGAGTTCGAATATGCGCTGTCGAGCGACATCCTGGCGATGACGCGGGTGTTCGCCAGCAGCGCGCCGGCGCAGCACCTGCTGGCCACCAAGGGCGCGCCCGAAGCCGTGGCCGACCTGTGCCATTTGCCCGCCGCCCGGCGCGACGCCCTTCGCGCGCAGGTCGAGGCCATGGCCGGGCACGGCCTGCGGGTGCTGGGCGTGGCGCGCGGCCGCTGGACCGGCGCGCCGGCCGCGCTGGACGCCGTGCCGCTCTGGCCCAAGAGCCAGCACGACTTCGATTTTGAATTCCTCGGCCTGCTCGGACTGGCCGACCCGCCGCGCGCCGAGGTTCCGGCGGCGCTGGCCGAATGCCGGCGCGCCGGCGTGCGCGTCATCATGCTGACCGGCGACCACCCGGCCACGGCGCGCGCCATCGCCCGGCAGGTCGGCCTGTCGGAGCGGCCCGGGGTCATCACCGGCGCCGAGATCGCCGCGCTGGACGATGCCGCGCTGCGCGAGCGGCTGCGCCACGCCGACCTGTGCGCCCGCCTGCAGCCGGCGCACAAGCTGCGCCTGGTGCAGGTGCTGCAGGCCGGCGGCGAAGTGGTGGCGATGACCGGCGACGGCGTGAACGACGCGCCGGCGCTCAAGGCCGCCGACATCGGCATCGCCATGGGCGAGCGCGGCACCGACGTGGCGCGCGAGGCCGCCGCGCTGGTGCTGCTCGACGACAGCTTTGCCCGCATCGTCGCGGCCATCCGGCAGGGCCGGCGCATCGAGGACAACCTGCGCAAGGCGACGCGCTTCACCTTTGCCGTGCATGTGCCGGTCATCGCGCTGGCGCTGGTGCCGACGCTGCTGCAGTGGCCGGTGCTGTTGATGCCGGTGCACATCGTGCTGCTGCAGTTGCTGATCGACCCGGCCTGCTCGATTGTTTTCGAAGCTGACCCGGAGGCTGTCGGGCTGATGGAGCGCCCGCCGCGCCCGGTGTCCGATTCGCCTTTCGGCGCGGCGGCGCTCGGGCTGGCGGTACTGCAGGGCGCGGGCATCGCGGGCCTGCTGCTGGCCGGCTACGCATGGCTGGCCGCGCACGGCTGGAGCGCAGTGCAGGGCCGCAGCGTGGTGTTCGGCGCCCTGATGCTCAGCGTGATGCTGCTGATCCTGGCCAACCGCGATGTGCAGCGCCCGGTCCTGCGCGGCTTGACCAATGCCAACCCCTGGCTGTGGCGCATGGCGGTTGCCATGGGCGGGCTGCTGGCGACCGTACTCTACCTGCCCTGGCTGCGCCAGCTGATGGGGCTGGCGCCGCCCGGCCTGGCCGGCCTGGCCGCCGTGGCCGGCCTGCTGGCGCTGTGCGTGCTGTGGCTCGAAGGGTTGCGGCTGGCCACCAGGCCAGGCCGGTGAAGGCCACGGCAAGCCGGCCCTGGATGGGAGCGCTGCTTTTTTTTGAGGCCTGCACTTGTTGCGAATCGTCAATGCGTTGCCGCCCCGCCACCGATACCATGAACCGGCCAATGGTTCTAAAGCCGCCTTCCGGCTTTCACTTTTTCATGACCGGACCTTTTCCATGAATGACCACCAAGAGCACCCGACACCTCACGACCTGGACCGCCTGCTCCACACCCAGCTGGCGCGGCTGACGCAAGGCATTTCACCGGCGTCGCTGGCGGGCGCCTGCATGGACTGGCTGGCGCACCTGGCGATGTCGCCGGGCAAGCAGCAGGAGCTGGTGACCAAGGCCGTGCGCAAGTCGGTGCGCCTGGGCCTTTATGCCGCCAACGCCGCAGTCACACAGGGCAAGCCCTGCATCGAGCCGCTGCCGCAGGACCGGCGCTTCGATGCGCCCGAATGGCGGCGCTGGCCGTTCAACCTGATCCACCAGTCCTTTTTGCTCCACCAGCAGTGGTGGCACAACGCCACCACCGGCGTGCCCGGCGTCACGGCGCACCATGAACAGGTCGCCACCTTTGCCATGCGCCAGGTGCTGGACATGCTGTCGCCGTCGAACTTCCTCCTGACCAACCCGGAGGTGCAGGCCGAAACGCTGAAAAGCGGCGGCATGAACCTGCTGACGGGCGCGCAAAAGCAGTGGCAGGACATGCTGCGCTTTGCCACCGGCGATCCGCTGCCCGGCACCGAGAACTTCACGCCCGGCGAGGAGGTCGCCCTCACGCCCGGCAAGGTGGTGTTTCGCAACCATCTGATCGAGCTGATCCAGTACCAGGCGCAAACCGGCACCGTGTTTGCCGAGCCGCTGCTGATCGTGCCGTCGTGGATCATGAAGTACTACATCCTGGACCTGTCGCCCGGAAACTCGCTGGTCGGCTACCTGGTCGGCAGGGGCCACACGGTGTTCATCCTGTCGTGGAAAAACCCCGGCTCCGGCGACAGCCACCTGGGCATGGACGACTACCTCAAGGCCGGCGTCATGGCCGCGATGGATGCGGTCACGGCCATCGTGCCCGGGCAGCGCATCCAGGCGCTGGGCTATTGCCTGGGCGGCACGCTGCT
>JAQGMN010000177.1 GCA_028292345.1 Polaromonas sp.
GCGGCCGTCGGCGTGCTGCTGGCGCTGTTTGCCCTGACGCAGGTGTTTCTGGCGCTGCCGGCGGGCCGCTTTGCCGACCGGCATGGCCTGCGGCGCCCGGTCAGCTACGGCGTGCTGGCCGCCATGGCCGGGGCGGGCGCTGCCGTCGCTTTCCCGGTGTTTCCGGTGCTGTGCCTGGCCGCGCTGCTGACCGGCGGCGCGACCGGGGTGGCGACCATCGCGCTGCAGCGTCATGTCGGGCGGGCCGCCGGCGGGGTCTTGCAGTTGCGCAAGGTGTTCAGCTGGCTGGCGATCGGCCCGGCGATCTCGAACTTTGTCGGCCCCTTTTCAGCCGGCCTGCTGATCGACCATGCCGGCGCCGCGCCGGGCAGCCTGACGGGCTACCGGGCGGCGTTTTTCCTGATGGCGGTGCTGCCGCTCGTCACCTGGTTCCTGGTCCGCAGGACACGGGAACTGCCCGCGCTGGTGGCCGCAAGCGATGGCACCAGACCGAAAGCCTGGGATCTGCTGCGCGAGCCGATGTTCCGCCGCCTGATGGGCGTGAACTGGCTGCTGTCGTCGTGCTGGGATGTGCACACCTTCGTCGTGCCGGTGCTGGGCTTTGAGCGCGGCATCAGCGCCTCGGTGATCGGCTCGATCCTGGGCGCCTTTGCGCTGGCCGCCGCGCTCATCCGGCTGCTGATGCCATGGCTGGCCGCGCACCTGAAGGAATGGAAGGTGCTGGCCGGCTCGATGCTGGCAACGGCCCTGCTGTTTGCCGCCTATCCCCTGATGCGCTCGGCGCTGGGCATGGGCATCTGCTCGGTGCTGCTGGGTTTTTCGCTCGGCATGGTGCAGCCGATGATCATGAGCATGCTGCACCAGATCACGCCCGAGGCGCGCCACGGCGAAGCGCTGGGCCTGCGGCTGATGGCGATCAACGCGTCCAGCGTCTTGATGCCGATGCTGTTCGGATCGGCCGGCGCGCTGGTCGGCATTGCCGGCGTGTTCTGGGCGACGGGCGCCCTGGTGGGCCTGGGCTCGCGCCTGGCCTGGCGCCTCCGGGACAGCATCGCCGCCGGGCCGCAGGGCGGCGGGCCGGGCTGACGCCGCTCCCCACCGCGCCTGTCAGCGGGGCCGGGAACTCAAAGCTCGTAAAAGGTCTTGATGGCGTCCCAGGCGGCCTGCGGCTCATCGACATACTGGATGAGGTCGAGGTCCTGCGGCGAGATCGCGCCTTCCTCGATCATCACGTCGAAGTTGAACAGCCGCTTCCAGTATTCGGTGCCGAACAGGATGATGGGCACCGGCTTGGCCTTCTTGGTCTGCACCAGCGTGATGACCTCGAACAATTCGTCGAGCGTGCCAAAACCGCCTGGAAAGGCCACCAGCGCCTTGGCGCGCATCATGAAATGCATCTTGCGCAAGGCGAAGTAGTGGAACTTGAAGTTCAGCGATGGCGAGATATACGGATTCGAGCCCTGCTCGTGCGGCAGCACGATGTTCAGGCCCACCGTCAGCGCGCCCATTTCCTGCGCCCCCCGGTTGGCCGCTTCCATGATGCCCGGGCCGCCGCCGGTGCAGATGAACAGCTGCTCGGCCGACGGGCGCGGGTTGCTGTAGCCGGCCACGATGCGCGCGAACTGTCGCGCCTGGTCGTAGTATTTTGCATTGCGCACATGGCGCCGGGCCAGCGCCAGGGCGGCTTCGTCGTCGCCTTGCTCGGCCAGGGCGAGCGCCGCCTCGGCCTGCTCGGGGGCGGGAAAGCGGGCGCTGCCGAACACCACGATGGTGTTTTCAATGCCCTGCGCCTGCTGGTCGATTTCGGGCTTGAGCATTTCAAGCTGGATGCGGATGGCGCGGGTTTCGCGGCGCAGCAAAAATTCCGGATCGGCAAAGGCGAGCCGGTTGGCGTCGGGCCGAAGCGGCGCGGTGTCGCTGGACAGGGAATGCAGTTCAGCCCAGGCGTTGGCCAGGCGGTCTTCGGACAGGTCTTGTGTTTGTTCCATGGGCTTGTTTCGTTGAGGCGTGAACCCGGTGCTTGACCAGCAGGTCACGCGGTAGGCAAGGTAGGGAAAGCGATGGGTAACGGGAACATCATAAAGACGGTTTGTGTCGCACTTCGGGCCGGGAAACAAAAAAGGCTCCCGAAGGAGCCTATTGACGCGGCAGGAAGGTGCCGGATCAGACGCGCTTGCGGTATTCGCCGGTGCGGGTGTCGATTTCAACGACATCGCCCTGGGCCACGAAAATCGGCACACCGATTTCAAAGCCGGTGGCCAGCTTGGCGGGCTTCAAGACCTTGCCGGACGTGTCGCCCTTGACGGCGGGCTCGGTCCAGGTGATCTCGCGCTGCACGCTGGTCGGCACTTCGACCGAGATGGCCTTGCCGTCATAGAACACGACTTCGAGTTCCATGCCGTCCTGCAGGTAGTTCAGCGAGTCGCCCATGTTTTCGGCCTCGACTTCGTACTGGTTGAAATCGGCATCCATGCAGACATACATCGGATCGGCGAAGTAGGAATAGGTGCATTCCTTCTTGTCCAGGAACACCTGGTCGAGCTTGTCGTCGGCCTTGAAGACCTGCTCGGTGTTGAAGCTGGCAATCAGGCTTTTGAGCTTCATGCGCACGGTGGCGGAGTTGCGCCCGCCGCGGCTGTATTCGGTTTTCAGCACGACCATCGGGTCCTTGCCGTGCATGATGACGTTACCGACGCGGATTTCTTGAGCGATTTTCATAGCAGTTTTGACTAGGGTGGACCGCAGGGCG
Organism: Polaromonas sp.; assembly: GCA_028292345.1. Taxonomy (GTDB): domain Bacteria; phylum Pseudomonadota; class Gammaproteobacteria; order Burkholderiales; family Burkholderiaceae_C; genus Polaromonas. The sequence goes on from JAQGMN010000177.1 coordinate 2,750, forward strand.
CGTGCACTGGGGTGCAGGTTCCGCGGCGGGTTTATGGGACCAGTATCTGGCCGTTTGTGCGTTTTGCCCTCTCGGGCGAATTCGCAAAGCCCACGATTTTAGCGGTTTTTTGCCACAAAGTTGAGCAGGCCGCTTGTCAGGTCATTCTGGCGCATCAGCCGGTCGCGCGCGGCCAGGCTGCAGGCTTGCCACGCCGGCAGGTCTTTTGGATGCAGCGGCAGCGCCTGCGGGTGGGCATTGTTGCCGTTCCACGCGTGGTGAAAGCTGCGCAGCGAAGCTGGCGCCTGCAGCATGTCCAGGAAAGCGTCGAGCTTGGCCAGATGCGCCGCATCGTCCTGCGGATAGAGGTGCCAGACAAACGGCTTGCCGGCCCAGAGGGCGCGCACCAGCGAATCCTCGCCGCGAACAAAATTCAGGTCGCAGGCCCAGAGCAGGTGGTCGAATTCCGTCTGGGGCAGCAGCGGAAGGTATGAAATTGATAGCATACTGTGCTCATGGATGCTGCGCAAAATGCCATTTTCAGCACTGAAGGCGGCCTGGACGGCGCTGGCGGCCCGGCCCGCCGCCACGAGCAGGCGCACCGGCTCGCCGTCGAGGCCGTACTGCGCAAGCTGCTGCAACAGGCCCGGCAGCGCGCCGGGTTCATAGCAGAACAGCGACACCAGCTTTTCCCCGCCAGACGCAATGCCCTGCGCGGTCAGCCAGGCCTGCCGGTCAAAGCGCGCCTGCCGGTCGTCCAGTCCGGGCTCGCGCAACAGGCCGCCGGTGGCTGCCGTGAAGCCCGGGTAGAAAAACCATTTGCTCCATCCCGCTGCCGGGCCGCGCTGGACCCGCGAAGGCAGGCCATGGCAACGCTCGACATACGGCTCGGCGGACAGGTATTCGAGGTTGATCCATAGGGGTTTCAGGCCGTTTGCGCTTGGCCAGTCTGCGCATGCAGCTATGAATTCAGGAGCGGCATCGCATCCGAACGCTTCGATCAGGACATCCGGGGGCTGCGCGGCAAGGTCCGCCGGCCGCAGGTTGAGCGGCTGCGCCCAGGAAATCACCTGGACATTGGGGCAGCCCCCGGGGGCCATCCATCCCAGCGCGCCAGCGTCATCCACCCACAGGCGCACGCAGTGGCCGCGCGTCGCGAGGTCGGCCGCCAGGCGCCAGCACACGCCAATGTCCCCGTAGTTGTCGATGACTTTGCAAAAAATGTCCCATTGCAGGCGGTGATTCATGAAAGGATTGTCCACAATACGGCCAAACCGATTCCTTGACACCATGACCCCAACCCACGAATTCGACCCCCAGCTGCTCAGCGAGGTGGCGGCCCTGCCGCCGCTGCCCGGCGTTTACCGCTACTTTGACGAGCAGGGCGGCGTGCTGTATGTCGGCAAGGCGCGCAACCTGAAAAAGCGGGTCACCAGCTATTTCCAGAAAAACCACGGCGGCACGCGCATCGGCCACATGATCACCAAGATCGTCCGCATGGAAACCACGGTGGTGCGCTCCGAGGCCGAGGCGCTGCTGCTGGAAAACAACCTGATCAAGACGCTCCACCCGAAATACAACATCCTGTTCCGGGACGACAAGAGCTATCCCTACCTCAAGCTGACCGCTGCCCAAGCCAAGCCCGAAGGCGGCGCGCCGTCTGCCACCGCCTTTCCGCGCATCGCCTACTACCGGGGCGCGGTGGAGAAAAAGCACCGTTACTTCGGCCCCTATCCCAGCGCCTGGGCGGTGAAGGACACCATCTTGCTGCTGCAAAAGGTGTTCCGGCTGCGCACCTGCGAGGACACGGTGTTCAACAACCGCACCCGGCCCTGCCTGCTGTACCAGATCAAGCGCTGCTCGGCGCCGTGCGTGGGCCATGTGTCGCCCGACCAGTACGCGCTGGACACGGCCAATGCCGAGCGCTTCCTGCAGGGCCAGACGCAGGAAATCATTGGCGAGCTGGAAAAGAAAATGCTGGCGCATGCCGACCGGCTGGAGTTCGAGCAGGCCGCCGAACTGCGCAACCAGATGTCGGCGCTGTCGAAAATCCTGCACCAGCAGTCGATGGAGATTGGCGGCGACAAGGACGTGGACATCCTGGCGGTGAAAGTGCAGGGCGGCAAGGCCTGCGTCAACCTGGCGATGGTGCGCGGCGGCCGCCACCTGGGCGACCGGCCGTATTTCCCCACGCATGTGGAGCATGCGACCGATGTGGCGGCGCTCGATGCCGAGCCCGATGCGCCTGCGGCGGCTGCGGTCAAAGAAAAATCGCTGGAGGCGCTGGTGCTCGAAGCCTTCATTGCCCAGCACTACATCGACGTGCCGGTGCCGCCCACGCTGGTCGTCGGCGAGCCGGTGGACAAGGATTTGATGGCGGCGCTGAGCGAGCAGACCGGCAGCCGCGTCGCCGCCATCCACCAGCCGCGCGAGCAGCGGCGCGTCTGGCTGGAAATGGCGCAGAAAAATGCCGGCCTTCAGCTCGCCCGGCTGCTGGCCGAGCAGGGCTCGCAGCAGGCACGCACCCGGGCGCTGGCCGAAGCGCTGGAACTGCCGATGGACAACCTGGACGCGCTGCGCATCGAATGCTTCGACATTTCGCACACGGCCGGCGAATCGACCCAGGCGTCGTGCGTGGTGTTCAAGGAGCACAAGATGCAAAACAGCGAATACCGCCGCTACAACATCGAAGGCATTACCCCCGGCGACGACTATGCGGCCATGCGCCAGGTGCTGACGCGGCGCTACAGCAAACTGGCCGAGGCGGCGCGCAACGGCGAAGCGACGCTGCCCGACCTGGTGCTGGTCGATGGCGGCAAGGGCCAGGTGTCGATGGCGCGCGAGGTGTTCGTCGAACTCGGGCTGGACCTGGGGCTGATCGCCGGCGTCGAGAAAGGCGAGGGCCGCAAGGTCGGCTTGGAGGAACTGGTGTTTGCCGACGGCCGCGAGAAGGTCTACCTGGGCAAGGACTCGGCCGCGCTGATGCTGGTGGCGCAGATCCGCGACGAGGCCCACCGCTTTGCCATCACCGGCATGCGCGCCAAACGCGCCAGGGTGCGCGTGGGGGGCAGCAAGCTTGAAGACATTCCCGGCATCGGCGCCAAAAAGCGTGCGCGCCTGCTCCAGCGTTTCGGCGGCGTGCGCGGCGTCGCGTCGGCGGGGGTGGACGACATCGCGAGCGTGGAAGGCATCTCGCGCGAGCTCGCCGAGGAAATCTACCGGGCCCT
>JAQGMN010000459.1 GCA_028292345.1 Polaromonas sp.
ACTGCAGCATGTAGGCCAGGTACTCGGGCTCCAGCAGGTCGTTGATCGCGACGATCTCGATGTCGCTGAAGTTCTGAACGGCGGCGCGCAGCACGTTGCGGCCGATGCGGCCGAAGCCGTTGATACCCATCTTGATAGTCATTCTCTCTAGCTCCTGAAGTTAACTTTTTATCATCCGTTCAAGCTGGACGGCCTGACTTGCGACAGGTCAAGGCCTGAACGGTTGAAGGGGGGTTGATTTTGCAGCCAGCGCTTATTTCTTGCGCAGCACCTTGCGAACGGTGGCCACCACATTGTCAGGCGTGAAGCCGAAATGCGCGAACAGCACGCCGGCCGGCGCCGATTCGCCGAAGGTGTCGATGCCGATGACGGCGGCGCAGCCGTATTTCCACCAGCCGTCGGTCACGCCCATTTCCACGGCAATGCGCGGAATGCCTTCGGGCAGGATTTTGGACTTGTAGGCCGCATCTTGCCGATCAAAAGTGGTGTTGCTCGGCATGGATACGACGCGGACAGCTATTTTCTGCGCCGCCAGCAGTTCCTGCGCCTTCAGCGCCAGCTGCACTTCCGAGCCGGTGGCAATGATGACGGCCTGGGCCTTTTTCTTCAGGCCGACCTCGGCCGGCTCGGCCAGCACATAAGCGCCCCGGCTGATCTGGCCGACATCGTTTTTCGGCGCATACGGCAGGTTCTGGCGGCTCAGCAGCAGCGCGGTCGGGCGGGCCTGGTTCTGCAGCGCCACGGCCCAGGCCACGGCGGTTTCAGCCGTGTCGCCCGGACGCCAGACGTCCAGGTTCGGGATCAGGCGCAGGCTGGCGGCATGCTCGATCGACTGGTGCGTCGGGCCGTCCTCGCCCAGGCCGATGGAGTCGTGGGTGAACACATGCACCACGCGCAGCTTCATCAGCGCGGCCATGCGGATGGCGTTGCGGCTGTAGTCGCTGAAGGTCAAAAAGGTGCCGCCGTAGGGAATGAAGCCGCCATGCAGCGCCACGCCGTTCATGATGGCGGCCATGCCGAATTCGCGCACGCCGTAGTTGATGTGGCGCCCGATCAGGCCGTGCGGCGCGGCGCCGTCGGCGGTGCTCGCGGGCCTGGGTTCGTCGGCCGCCTGGGCGGCCGCCTGCGGGGCCGCCAGCATCACGTCGCCGGTGACGGGGTCGAAGCGCAGGGCGGGCGTGGATTTGGTGTTGGTCAGGTTCGAGCCGGTCAGGTCGGCCGAGCCGCCGAGCAGTTCGGGCAGGCCGGCGGTGAAGGCTTCGAGCGCCAGCTGCGAGGCCTTGCGCGAGGCGACGGTTTCGGCCTTGGTGTGCGCGGCGACGACGGTGTCGACGGCAAGCTGGGCAAAGCCTTTGGGCAGCTCGCCCCGCATGCGGCGCTCGTATTCGGCGGCCAGCTCGGGGAAGGCTTTGCCATAGGCGGCGAACTTCTTGCTCCAGGCGGCTTCCGCCTTGCGGCCCCTGACCTTGGCATCCCAGGCGGCATAGGTGGCCTTCGGGAGTTCGAACGGCGTGTGCGGCCAGTTCAGCGCGGCGCGGGTCAGGCCGATTTCCTCGGCGCCCAGCGGCTCGCCGTGCGCCTTGGCGGTGTTGGCGCGGTTCGGCGAGCCTTTGCCGATGTGCGTCTTGCAGATCACCAGCGTCGGCTTGTCGGCGCTCATCTTGGCCTGGGCAATCGCGGCGGACAAGGCGGCGGCGTCATGGCCGTCGACCGGCCCGATCACGTTCCAGCCGCAGGCGGCAAAGCGCATCGGCGTGTTGTCGATGAACCAGGGCGCGACCTGGCCGTCGATGGAAATGCCGTTGTCGTCGTACAGCGCGACCAGCTTGTTCAGGCGCCAGGCGCCGGCCAGCGCGATGGCCTCGTGGCTGATGCCTTCCATCAGGCAGCCGTCGCCCATGAAGACGTAGGTGTGGTGGTCCACCACCGTGTGGCCTTCGCGGTTGAACTCCTTGGCCAGCAGCTTTTCGGCCAGCGCCATGCCGACCGCGTTGGTGAGGCCCTGGCCAAGCGGGCCGGTGGTGGTCTCGATGCCGGGCGTCACGGCCACTTCGGGATGGCCGGGGGTCTTGCTGTGCAGCTGGCGGAAGTTCTTGAGTTCGCTGATGGGCAGGTCGTAGCCGGTCAGGTGCAGCACCGAATAGATCAGCATCGACGCATGGCCGTTGCTCAGCACGAAGCGGTCGCGGTCCAGCCAGTGCGGATTTTGCGGGCTGTGCCTGAGGTGGTCGCCCCACAGGGCCACGGCCATGTCGGCCATGCCCATGGGGGCGCCGGGGTGACCGGAGTTGGCTTGTTGTACGGCATCCATTGCGAGTGCGCGTATCGCATTCGCCATCATTTCAGTATTGGCCATCAGGCAAAAGCTCCGGAGGGGTTCAGTAGGCAAGGTAATCCGGCATTTTAACGGCCGCCGAGCTGACACCCTCCCGAGGCTGCTTTGAGGCGGTCTGATGCGGTGCCTGCGGCAAATGCTCTAAAGTCGTGTCCATGCTCATCCACATCTCCCGCGCCGGCCCTTTTAACCGCCCATTGCACGGCCCTTTGTACGGCCCTGTTTCCGGCCGTTCCCGCCCGCTGCCCCGGGGGCGGGGATGAACCCGCCCCTTCGGGCGATGATCCTGGCCGCCGGGCGCGGCGAGCGCATGCGCCCGCTGACAGACGACTGCCCCAAGCCGCTGCTGCAGGTCCGCGGCAAGGCGCTGATCGACTGGCATGTCGAAGCGCTGGCGCGCGGCGGCGTCAGCGAGCTGGTCGTCAACACCGCCTGGCTGGGCGAGATGATTTCAAGCCATTTAGACCTTTTGCGCAGTGCCAGCGGGCACGGACAGCTATCATTTTCATACTCGCACGAAGGCGACGATTTCGGCTATGCGCTGGAAACGGCCGGCGGCATTGCGCGGGCGCTGCCGCTGCTGGGCGATGCGTTCTGGCTGCTGGCGGCCGATGTGTTCGTGCCCGGTTTTGAATTTTCGGCAGAAGCCGCCGACCGCTTCATGGCCGGCGGCATGCTGGCCCACCTGTGGCTGGTGCCCAACCCGCCGCACAACCCGGGCGGCGACTTCGGCCTGGGCTCTAGCGGCCTGGCGCTCAACCTGCCCGCCGGCGATCCGGCGCCGCGCCACACCTACAGCACCATCGGCCTGTACCGGCGCGAACTGTTCGACAGCCTGCCCTTCGGCAATTCGCAGGGCCTGGCGGTGGCGCTGGCGCCGCTCTTGCGCGCCGCCATGGACCGCCGGCAGGTCAGCGCCGAGCTGTACACCGGCCCGTGGACCGACGTGGGCACGCCCGAGCGTCTGGCCGAACTGAACCAATCGTTTCCGAACTGAAAGCATTCCGCCCCATGAGCACCCTGTCAAACCCAATTGCTGTTTATGCCAAACGCCGCGCCGCCATCGGCCGCGCCCTGATCAAGGCCGGCGGCGGCGTGGCCGTGCTGCCCACCGCGCCCGAATCGCCGCGCAACCGCGACAGCGACTTTCCCTACCGCCACGACAGCTATTTCTACTACCTGACCGGTTTCAGCGAACCCGGCGCCTGGCTGGTGATCGAGGCCCGCGGCAAGGCCGTCAAAAGCACGCTGTTCTGCCGGCCCAAGGACCTGGAACGCGAGATCTGGGACGGCATCCGCCTGGGGCCTGAAGCGGCGCCGGCGCAGTTGGGCGTCGATGCCGCCTTCAGCCTGGACACGCTCGACGCGCAAATGCCCGAGTTGCTGGCCAACCAGCCCGCCGTGTGGTTTCCCTTCGCCACGCACAAGGGCCTGGAGACGCAGGTCGATGGCTGGCTGGGCCAGGTGCGCGCCCGCGTCCGCCTGGGCGCCGAGTGCCCGCAAAGCCAGCACGACCTGTGCAAGCCGCTCGACGAGATGCGGCTGGTCAAGGACGCGCATGAAATCGGCATTTTGCGGCGCGCCGGCGCCATCTCGGCCGGCGCCCATGTGCGCGCCATGCAGACGTCAAGCGCGATGCTGCGCAACGGCGTGCCAGGCGGCCTGCGCGAATACCACCTCGAAGCCGAACTGCTGCACGAGTTCCGCCGCCACGGTTCCGAATTCCCGGCCTACACCGGCATCGTCGCCGCCGGGGCCAACGCCTGCGTGCTGCACTACCGCGCCGGCAATGCCGAACTGAAAGCCGGCCAGCTGTGCCTGATCGACGCCGGCTGCGAACTCGAAGGCTATGCCAGCGACATCACCCGCACCTTTCCGGCCGATGGCCGATTCTCCCCGGCGCAGCGCATCCTCTACGACATCGTGCAGGCGTCGCAGGAAGCGGCCATCGCCGCCACGCGGCCGGGCAACCGCTTCATCGACCCGCACAATGCCGCCACGCGCGTGCTGGTCGAAGGCATGCTGGACACCGGTTTGCTCGCCAAAGCGAAGCACGGCAGCGTCGATGACGTGCTCGAATCGGGCGCCTACCGGCAGTTCTACATGCACCGCACCGGCCACTGGATGGGCATGGACGTGCACGACTGCGGCGACTACACCGAGCCCGGCAGCCAGCCGCAGCCCGAAAAGGACGCGCTCGGCCAGATGGTCATGCGCAAGCCGTCGCGCATCCTGAAAGCCGGCATGGTGCTGACCATCGAGCCCGGCCTGTACGTGCGCCCGGCCAAGGGCGTGCCGAAGAAGTTCTGGGACATCGGCATCCGCATCGAGGACGACGCGCTCGTCACCGGCCAGGGCTGCGAGCTGATGACGCGCGGCGTGCCGGTGAAGGCCGGCGAGATCGAGGCGCTGATGCGCGCCTAATGCCCGTGCCGCCCGCCTAAAATCAGCCATGAAAACTTTTATCCGCCTCTTCTTCAGAACCCTGCGCACCGTCCTTGGCCCGGTCATGCTGCTCAAGGAAAACCTCACCCGCCCCAAGGGCGTGGTGCGCATCCAGGCGGCGCAGGACAAGGTCAACCGCCAGTGCAAGTCGCTGGCGCTGTACCAGTACCAGACCTGCCCGTTCTGCATCAAGGTCCGGCAGGAAATGAGCCGGCTGTCGCTGAACATCCCGCGCATCGATGCGCAGCCTGCCGGCCCGGACCGGCAGGCCCTGCTTCAGGGCGGCGGCCAGGCCAAGGTGCCGTGCCTGAGAATCACCGACAAGGCCGGCAGGAGCCAGTGGCTCTACGACTCGGACAAGATCATTGCGTATTTGCGGGAGCGGTTTGCGGCGGCCTGAGGGCGGGCAAGCCTCAACCCAAGACCCGCTTCGCCCACTTCGGCAGGCGCTTGACCAAGCGCCGGGTTTCCTGCCCCCGGCATGCCGCCACGCGCACAGGTAGATGGACCGGGTCTGCCTCATCAGTTGTACCACCTGGGTCATAAAGCAAAGCCAGATCAGCCAGCCGCACCGCCCGCGCCAGGTGTGAAAGGGTGCGCGGATAGCGCGCCAGAATACGTTCCCCCGGCACCGCATGACCGCCCTCTTGCCCACGCTACTGCGCGCGCGCCAGCAGGGCGACGGCAAAGCCAGCAATGCTGGGCGTGTTCGATCAAGGCCAATTTGGATTCGTGGGAAAACACGGTTTCACTGACAAGCGATTGCCCTGCTTTCAATAATTCGGCACGCCGTCCATCGGCCCATTGGCGCGCCTGTTCCGATCGCAGTTGCGGGTTGCCAACGTGTTGCAGGTGAGCTGCCTCGAACAAATCGGCATTGACGAATTCCGCCTCATCCGGAATCAAGCCTTCAGCGACAGCGGCACGGAACAAGGTGGACTTGCCGGCACCGTTCGGGCCGGCCAACAGGTAAAAAACCGCCTGCGCCACCCTCAGGCAGCTTTCTTCTGGCCTGCAGCTTTGGCGCGGTTGCCCAGCACGACCTCCCGGACTCGGCCAGCGAGGCGGCCGCTTTCATCGGCACGTTGAACCGCGCCTCAATGGCATCGAGCGCCGTCGTCGAACGGGTCTTGCTGGCAGCCGCCTCACTCATAACCCTCGATGGCCGCCTGAGCCTCTTGCGCCGTCAGGCCCGAATGCTCGACGATGCGGCCCAGCGTGGCCCAGTACTCGACCTGGCCGGCGACCGAGCGGCGCAGCGGCTGGGCTGCCTCGCGCGCCTGCTGCACCAGGGCGGCGGGAAGCTTGACGGATGAAAAACCGGTGGCGGGTGATGTCATGAATACCTCCTGATTGGCGCATTTTTCGCCAATCGGCATGTTTCTTCAAGGCGCGCACACCTGGAAGTTGCACAACCCCCGTGGCTGGCCGCAAACGTTTTCGGCGTGTGCCAATCCAGCGGCTCACAGCAAGCTTTTCCGTGATTTTTTCGCCGTTTTCGACGCCTGCGCCAAAACCCAAGCTGCTATTCTTTTCGGGCAAACTTCGCGGCGGCCTGGCCTGCTGCGCCTATCCATACACCTGCGTCAGGAAAGAAAAAATGCCTTTGTCCAATCGACTCGCCGCCGAGTTCTTCGGCACTTTCTGGCTCGTTCTCGGCGGTTGCGGCAGCGCCGTGATCGCGGCCGCATTTCCGGGCGTGGGCATTGGCCTGACCGGTGTGTCGCTGGCTTTCGGCCTGACGGTGCTGACCATGGCCTTTGCGCTGGGCCATGTCTCTGGCTGCCATCTGAATCCGGCGGTGTCTTTCGGCCTGGTCATCGGCGGGCGGTTCAAGTCCAGGGACCTGCTTCCCTATGTGCTTGCCCAGGTGGCCGGCGCCATCGCGGCAGCCGGGGTGCTCTACCTGATCGCCAGCGGCAAGGCCGGCTTTGACCTCAGCGGGGGGCTGGCCTCCAACGGCTACGGCGAGCATTCGCCGGGCGGGTACTCGCTGACAGCCGCGCTGGTGGCCGAGTTCGTGATGACCTTCTTTTTCCTCATGATCATCCTGGGCGCGACCGACGAGCGCGCGCCCAAAGGCTTCGCGCCGATTGCCATCGGCCTGGGGCTGACGCTGATCCACCTGATCAGCATTCCGGTCACCAACACCTCGGTCAATCCGGCGCGCAGCACCGGACCGGCGCTCTTCGTCGGCGGCTGGGCGCTGTCGCAGCTGTGGCTGTTCTGGATTGCGCCCCTGCTCGGCGCGGGCGCGGCGGGCGTGGTGTACCGGCTGGTCAGCGGGGAACGCAGCCTGTCGGCCGGCATCGAGGGACTGGCCAACGCCAGCCAGCTGGCAAAATCCAGGTAATGCGACCACGCTTTTTCAGCCCACTCCTGGCCGGTGCGGCGCAGCGGCTTCCATGAGGGCCTGCGGGCGCTGGCTTCCCCTGGCCTGTGCGCTGCACGGTGCGGCATTTGCCGAAGGCCGGGCCCTGCGCCCAGGCGCGCACGCAACGGGACCTGAACCGGTGCGCCCATGAGGCATTCCTTCACGCTTTTGCCGTGCTGAGCCGGCAGTTGCAAAAACTCGATGCGGGCCTGGCGCCAGTGCAGCGTCAACGCTGGCGGGGGTGCAAAAGTCGTGGCTGGCCTACCGCACCCAGGCTTGCGGGTTCGAAGCCAGCCTGCTGGGCAGCGGCAGTGCGCGGCCCATGGTGCAGTGGCAATGCGCGGCGCGGATGACCCGGGAGCGCGCCACAGAGCTGTCGCGCTTCATGACCTGCACCGCAGGGGACCTGGCCTGCCCTTTCGCCGGGCGGCCGGGCACGACGACACCCTGAACAGCGCTCTGCGGACCTTCAGGCGACAGGCGTCAGGCGGCGCGCATTCCATTCGGCGCTGCCCGCGCCCATGGTCAACGCCTACGCAAGCAGACGCCCCCGACCCACACACGCCGGTCTTTTTTCCGCCAACAGTCAAGTTCCGGGGTTCAGGGGTTGAACCCCCTTGATTCCCACAGCTTGCAGCCTTCCATGAACGATTCCACGACCCAGCCCGTCATCGTGATGGGCGCCTCGGCAGGCGGCGTGAATGCGATTCTTGCACTCGCCAAGGCCCTGCCGCGCGACTTTCCGGCGCCCATCCTGTTCGTTCAGCACATCGGCGCGCACCGCAGCGAGCTGTGGAAGCTGGTGAGCGCCTCCGGCCCGAACCCGGCGG
>JAQGMN010000188.1 GCA_028292345.1 Polaromonas sp.
TTCTGGATGTCGATGCCGTACTCTTCCTGGCCCAGCGTGAAGGACAGGAATTCCAGTGCACTGGATGGGGAAGACGTCATTGAACTGCCTGTTTTCGTGTGCATGTGCACTCCTCTGTTAACGATAGGGTGAAAAACGCCCGGTCACGCGCCGGCCATCGCAGGTCCGAAGTAAGTCGGCATCCTGAAATCCCAGCTTATTTATCGGCCGGATCTGAAAAATCTTGAGGGAAAATCCGCTCTTTTGACCGATCAATCCGCTCCTTCAGCCGGGAATTTCAACGGCTTCACGCAGAATGAAAGGCATGGGCGCCGGACAGCGCCGGCAATGGTGTTCGTCTGGTGTCCGCAAGGTGATGGGGTTGCCGGTCGTGGTGCGCGGCCTGCCCCAGCCGGAACACGCTGACCACTTGCGACAAGCCGCCGGCCTGCTCCTGCAAGGATTGCGCAGCGGCGGCGGCCTGCTCCACCAGCGCGGCGTTTTGCTGCGTGACCTGGTCCATCTGCCCGATCGCCTGGTTGATCTGCTCGATCCCCTGCGTCTGCTCCTGGCTCGCCGCCTGGATCTCGGCCATGATGTCCGTCACCCGCCGCACGCTCTCGACAATCTCGTCCATCGTCCGGCCCGCCTCCACTACCTGCCGGCTGCCCTCCTCGACCTTGTCGACCGAGTCGTCGATCAGGGTCTTGATCTCTTTCGCCGCCGCCGCGCTTCGCTGCGCCAGGTTGCGCACCTCGGCCGCCACCACCGCAAAGCCCCGGCCCTGCTCGCCGGCCCGGGCCGCCTCGACTGCGGCGTTGAGCGCCAGGATGTTGGTCTGAAACGCAATGCCGTCGATCACGCCGATAATGTCGACGATCTTTTTCGACGAGGTGTTGATCGCATCCATCGTCTGCACCACCTGCGAGACCACGGCGCCGCCCTTGACGGCCACGCTGGAGGCCGAGACCGCCAGCTGGTTGGCTTGGCGGGCGTTGTCGGCATTCTGCTTGACGGTGGAGGTGAGTTCTTCCATCGAGGCGGCGGTTTCTTCGAGCGAGCTGGCTTGCTGCTCGGTACGGCTGGACAGGTCCTGGTTGCCGGCGGCGATCTGGCTGGAGGCCGTGGCAATGGTGTCGGTGCCCTGGCGCACGTTGCCCACGATGCCCACCAGGCTGGCGTTCATGTCCTTGAGCGCCTGCAGCAGCTGGCCCGTCTCGTCCCGGCTGTTGACTTCGATGCGGCTGGTCAGGTCCCCTGCGGCCACGGTCTGCGCGACCTGCAGCGCCTGGCCCAGGGGATGGGTAATGCCGGTGGTCAGCCGCCAAGCCACCAAGGCGCCCAGCCCCAGCGCCAGCAAGGCCAGTACCAGCATGTAGCGCTGGCCGGAGTGGTCCAGCGCGTCAATCGATGCGACCGACTGGTCGATCACCGACCTCTGATGAAGCAGCATGTTCTTGATGCTGGCATCGTAGGCAGCCAGCGCCGGTACCAGCTTTTCCTCGGTCAGCTGCGCAACCTGCGCATTCTGCCCGTCGGCCTTGAGCTTCATCAAGCTCCCGCGCAGCCCCACATAAACCGCCCGCTTGGCCACCGAGTCTTCAAACAGCGCCTTTTCCGCGTCTGTCTCCAGCAGATCGAACAGCTTTTTTGAACTATCAGTAATGTCCAGGCTGGTCTGGGCAATGCCTTTTTGAAAATATTTCTGGTCTTCGGCGTCCGCGCTCTTGACCATTGCGAAGGTCCGGATGCTGTTGGTGCTGGTGGCCACCAGCCATTCGGCGGAAATGCGCTCCTTGACCAGGGTGCGTTCGGCCATGAGCTCGACCGCAACGCCTATTTTCTGAAGGCGCCAGATGCCAAGGGCGGACATGGCAACGAGCAGCAGCAGCACCGCGCCAAAGCCCAGCGCCAGGCGGATGCCGATTTTTAGATTCGTGAAGTTCATAAGGTTTTAAAGGTTGATGGACTGAATGGACTGAATGGACTGAATTCCTGCGAACTCACGAAAACACGGATGGACGGATTGGGCCGTCTTGAACCCGGGCGAAATCATCTTGCCGCTGCGTCATGGCGGGCCAGGCGGCCGAGCACCTTTCACTACTGAATTCATAGCTACCCGCGCTTGCTGAACATGCGCCAGAGGCATATTTGATGCTTGAAAACTGTTGGCGAACCACAAGCCATGCCTTCTAGGTCATCTGTTCCATGATGCGGACCAGTTTTCCACCGTAGTTCGGGTCGGTGGCATAGCCGGCGCGCTGCAGGCCGTGCGCCGCTGCGGCCGCATCGGGCGTTGCCAGCACGTTGGCATAGCGGGGGTTGCTGGTCAGGAAGCGCGCATAGTCCGCAAACGATTCCTCGTAGGAGCCGTAGGCACGGAACCTGGCCTGGGTTTTCTGGGGCGCTCCGTTGACATATTCGGTGGTCGTGGTTTCCACCACCGGGCCGCGCCAGGCCTTGTCGGCCTTGATGCCAAACAGGTTGAAGCTGGTTTTTCCGTCTTCCGCACGAATCTCGCGCTTGCCCCAGCCCGATTCGAGCGCGGCCTGCGCCATGATCAGCTGTGCGGGCACGCCGCTGGCCTGGCTGGCCCGCTGCGCGGCAGGCAGCATGCGCGAAACGAATTGCTCCACATGCGCCTGCGGCAGGACGCTGCGGCTCAACGTCGCCTGGGCGGTCGCCTTTTCGTAGAACGACAGGTCCGGCGCGCGGGTCAATGCGGGCGTGGCCGCAGCCGGCAGGAGCGGCATGCCGAATGGCGTGACGCCTGGCAGCTGGCCGCTGCTGCCGGCTGCGGGCGCATCGCCCATCGTGCGGCTCAGCTGGGTGAACATGGCCTCGGCCAGCCCCAGGCCCCGGCCGGAAAGGTTTTGCGACAGCTGCTGGTCGAGCATCGAGGTGTAGGTTTTTTCCTGCGAGGTGCTGAACATGCTGTCTGACGGCGTGGCTTCTCGCATGCTCTTGAGCATCATCTGCAGGAACATCACCTCGAACTGCCTGGAGGCCTGCTTCATGCCTTCCTGCGGCGAGGTGCGGACGGTCCGCCGCAGGGCATCGACGCCCTGGACATCCAGCGACAGCCGCTGGTCGAGCACGCCGCTGGCGAAAGCGCCAGAAGGGCTGAGGTTGGAAATGCCGGCGCTGTTCATCAACGTTCCTTAGATAATTTCCAGCTCGGCGCGCAGGGCGCCGGCGGCCTTCATGGCCTGCAGGATCGACACCAGGTCCTGCGGGTTGGCCCCCAGGGCGTTGAGCCCCTTGATCACGTCGGCCAGGGACGCGCCGCCGCGCACCACCTGCAGCGCACCGCCCGACTGGCTGATTTCGATCTGCGATTTCTGCGCCACCACGGTGGCGCCGCCCGAGAGCGGATTGGGCTGGCTGATGACCGGCTCGGTGTTGATCACCACCGACAAATTCCCATGCGCCACGGCGCAGTCGCCCAGCCTGACGCTCTGGTTCATCACCACCGAGCCGGTGCGCGCATTGATGACCACCTTGGCCACCGCCTGCGCCGGGGAAATGTCGATGTTCTGCATGCGCGCCATGAAACCCACGCGCTCCTCGGGCCGGGCCGGCGCGGTGACCTGGATGACCCGGGCATCGAGCGCCGTCGCGGTGCCGGCACCAAAACTGCGGTTGATGGCGTCGGTGGCCAGTTGCGCGGTGCCGAAGTCGCTGGTGTTGAGTTCGAGCATGAGCGTGCCGCCTGCGCCCAGCGGGGAATCGACGCCGCGCTCGACAATCGCGCCCGCCGGAATCCGGCCGGAGCCGAGCTGGTTGATCTGCACCTTGCTGCCGTTGGCCGATGCGCCCGCGCCGCCCACCACCATGTTGCCCTGCGCCAGCGCATAGACCTGGCCGTCGGCGCCCTTGAGCGGCGTCATGAGCAAGGTGCCGC
>JAQGMN010000190.1 GCA_028292345.1 Polaromonas sp.
TATTTCGCAACGTACGATGAATAGTTTTGAAGGACATGACATGGCTACACCGTTTTTTGGCAAGCGCGAGAATGAAATCCCGACCACCGGTGTGCGTCCTGCCACGGGCAGCAGCTACCCGGGTTCGGGCGCGTCGTCGGCCGGCACGCCGCAGTCCCCTTCCCCTGCATCAGGCGGGCAAAACATGGCCCGGTCCCTGGGCAGTGAAACCGCTGCGCCTGCCGTGAATGAACGGGAAAGCGGCAGCAAGCTGACGGTCGGGCCCAACATCAAGCTCAAGGGCGTCGAGATCACCGACTGCGACACGCTGGTGGTTGAGGGAACGGTGGAGGCCACCATGAATTCGCGCGTCATCCAGATTGCCGAGCAGGGCGCGTTCAAGGGCTCTGCCGAGATCGAGATTGCCGAAATCCGGGGCGAATTCGACGGCAACCTGATTGTTCGCCAGAAACTGGTGATCTATGCCACCGGCAAGGTCACCGGCACCATCCGCTACGGCAAACTGGTGGTGGAAGAGGGCGGCCAACTGTCGGGTGAAATTGTCTTCGGCACCCAGGGTGGCAACCTCAAGCCCGCCATGGTGGCCAAGCCCGGCCTGCAGGCTGCGTGACCGGTCAATTCATACGAACAACGGCTTTTGCGCATAGCCGGCGGCCATGAGTTGCTATTGATTTAGAACGTGCTTGACACTGTTCAGCCCGCGACGGCAGCCTTCGGCGGTCGGGCAGCGCCGCACCGCGTGCTTAAAAAAGCCTGAAAACCAGCGGAATCAGCAGGGAAGCGAGCACCACCTGCATTCCCAGCGCCAGGCCCGCATAGGCACCGGCGTCCGCATTCACCTGCATCGCGCGCGCCGCGCCGATGCCGTGCGAGGCGGTTCCCAGCGCAAATCCCCGGGCTGACCAGCCGTTCGTGTCCGTGGGTATGCCCAAGGCGCCAAACAGGTATTTGCCGCAGAGCGCGCCGACCAGCCCGGTGATCACCGCAAACACCGCCGCCAGCGCCGGGATGCCGCCGATCTGCTCGGCAATGCCCATGGCGACCGGGGCGGTGACCGACTTGGGCACCAGCGAAAGAATCAGTTCCCGGGGCAGGCCGAACAGCCCGCCAAGCAGCAGGGACGAGGCCGCCGCCACGCTCCCGCCTGCCAGCGCCGCGAACAGCAGCCGGTGCCAGCGCTGGCGCAGCTCGGCGCGGCGCAGCCACAGCGGCCAGGCCAGCGCCACCACCGCCGGACCGAGCAGGAAATGGATGAACTGCGCGCCGGCAAAGTAGGTGGGGTATGACACGCCGGTGGCCAGCAGCCCGCAGGCCAGCACCACGACAGACCACAGCACCGGATTGGCCCAGGGCGCATGCCCGGCGCGCAGGTAGAGCGCATGCGCCAGCACGTACACCATCAGCGTCGCGGTCAGGCCGAACAGCGGCGTGGTCGAAAGATAGACCCACAGCTGGACAAAATCAGACATCGCCGTCCTTGGCAGGGGACGTGGTGGCAGCAGGGCCGTGGCCGCGGTCCCTGAGCAGGTGCAGGACCAGCACCGTCACCGCCAGGCCGGCCACGGTGGACAGCACGACGACGGCCAGCAGGCGGATGCCGTACTGGCTGACGAGCGACAGATGCGTCATCACGCCCACGCCGACCGGGACAAACAGCAAGGAAAGGTGCGAAAGCAGGAATTCGGCGCAGGCCGCCACCGGCTGCTGCACGGCGGGCCAGCGCAGCGCCAGCAGCAGCAGTACCATGCCGATGACCGGGCCGGGCAGCGGCAGGGCCAGGCCGCGCCCCAGCAGTTCACCCGCCGACTGGAAGATCAGCAGCCACATCATTCCGCGCAGGGCGTTCATGTCATGGGCGCATCGGCGCGTTGGGTGTCAGAAACGCGGCAGGTCCGGGTGCGAGATCTTGCCGCCGCGCACCAGCATTTTTCCGTACTCGGCGCAGCGGTTCAGCGTCGGGATCACCTTGCCCGGGTTGAGCAGGCCCTTGGGGTCAAAGGCGCGCTTGACGCCGAACATCTGCTCGTTCTCCTCGGCCGAGAACTGCACGCACATGGAGTTGAGTTTTTCCACGCCCACGCCATGCTCGCCGGTCACGGTGCCGCCCATGGCGACGCTGGTTTCCAGGATGTCGGCGCCGAACAGCTCGCAGCGGTGCAGCTGGTCGGCGTCGTTGGCATCGAACATGATGAGCGGGTGCAGGTTGCCGTCGCCCGCGTGGAACACGTTGGCGCAGCGCAGGCCGTACTTGATTTCCATGTCGGCAATGGCCAACAGGATGTCGGCCAGGCGCTTGCGCGGAATGGTCGAGTCCATGCACATGTAGTCGGGGCTGATGCGGCCCGAGGCCGGAAAGGCATTCTTGCGTCCGCTCCAGAAGCGCAGCCGTTCGGCCTCGTTCTGGCTCACCGCGATGGCCGTGGCGCCGTAGCGCGCCAGCACGGCGCTCATGCGGCCGATTTCCTCCTCTACTTCCTCCGGCGTACCATCGCTTTCGCACAGCAGGATCGCCGCCGCGCTCAGGTCGTAGCCGGCATGCACGAAGTCCTCGACCGCCGCCGTCATCGGCTTGTCCATCATTTCCAGCCCTGCCGGAATGATGCCGGCGGCGATCACGCCCGCCACCGCATCGCCGGCCTTGCGCAGGTCGTCGAAGCTGGCCATGATGCAGCGCGCCAGCTGCGGCTTGGGAATCAGCTTGACGGTGACCTCGGTGGTCACGGCCAGCATGCCTTCGCTGCCGATCAGGATGGCCAGCAGGTCGTAGCCGGGCGCGTCGAGCGCGTCGCTGCCGAACTCGACTTCGTCGCCCTCGATGGTGAAGCCCTTGATCTTGAGCACGTTGTGCACCGTGAGGCCATATTTCAGGCAGTGCACGCCGCCCGAGTTTTCGGCCACGTTGCCGCCGATGGTGCAGGCGATCTGGCTCGACGGGTCGGGCGCGTAATAGAGGCCGAAAGGCGAGGCCGCCTCGGAAATCGCCAGGTTGCGCACGCCGCCCTGCACCAGCGCCGTGCGGCTGGCGGCATCGACCTTCAAAATCTTGTTGAACTTGGCCAGCGACAGCGTCACGCCCAGCTTGTGCGGCATGGCCCCGCCCGACAGCCCGGTGCCCGCGCCACGCGCCACCACCGGCACATCGAGCGCATGGCAGGTCTTGAGCACCGCCTGCACCTCGGCATAGGTTTCCGGCAGCGCCACGACCAGCGGCCGCTCGCGGTAGGCGGTCAGACCGTCGCATTCGTAGGGCGTGGTGTCTTCGCGGTTCCAGAGCAGCGCATGCCGGGGCAGCACCGCCTCCAGCGCGCGCACGACCTGCGCCTGGCGCTCGGCGCGTTCAATGGCGGAAATTTGTGGCGAGGAGGCGGGTGCGTTCATGGTTGATTTTCCTGATGGAAGCAGGACTTTAGTCCAAACGGCCGGTGGCCGGGGGTGAAGATTTCTAAAGCCGGCTGTGAAATACAGGGTCGCGCGAGGCTGGCAGCGCCCGGGAACGCGCCGCTTGGCTTGCTGCGGTTTTTTCGGTTTTACCTTTTGAAGACGCAGCGTGAAGCGTGGGCCGGATTTTCAGTCGGCTTCATCACCTCACCGTCAGGCTTGCGCAGGGGAAGGTGTCAGAATAACTTCTCATTGACGCAAAGGACATCGCTATGGGACAAGCCGCGCCCCAATCATTTTTTACCGCTGCCGATTACCTGGCATGGGAGGCTGCACAGCTGGATCGCCATGAATACATCGACGGCGAAGTGTTTGCCATGGCGGGCGCCGAGGACCGCCATGTGACAGTGGCAGGAAATCTCTACATTGCCCTGCGCCAGCACCTCAGCGGCAGCCCGTGCCGTACCTACATGAGCGACATGCGGCTGCATGTCGCCGCGGCCAACAGCTACTTTTACCCCGATGTGCTGGTGACCTGCAGCGCGCTGGACCTGGCCAGTTCCATGGTCAAGACCGAGCCCAAACTGATTGCCGAAGTGCTGTCGCCCAGCACCGCCGCCTATGACCGAGGGCTCAAGTTCAGCCACTATCGCCGCATTGCCAGCCTGGAGGAATACGTGGTGATCGACCTCGACACCCGCAGCACCGACTGTTTTCGCAAGCGCGATGACGGGTTGTGGGTGCTGCATCCGTTCGCCCGTGGCGAGGCGGTGTCGCTGGCCAGCGTGGCGCTGGAACTCAGTGCGGAACAGTTGTTCGCGGAAGTGCCGGAAACCTGATTGCTGCTTTATTAATAGCTACTTGTGCCCGTCCTATATGCGCTACAGGCTTGTTTGATGCTCAAACCAGGCTCTTGCGCAGCCAGTCGGCAAACGCGGCGCATTCCCAGCGGTCCATGGTGCCGGTGCGCCAGCACAGGTAGTGCGCATGCGGGCTGGGCACCTTGCGGGTGAAGACGTCGTTCGTGTCCAGCCGCACCAGCGAGCCGTTTTCCAGCC
>JAQGMN010000216.1 GCA_028292345.1 Polaromonas sp.
GCACAGGCATTGAGACACGCCTGCGGCACGCTGGAGCAAAGTTGCCTGCAGGGCCAGTGGCCTGCGAATGCCGCTGCCCAGGTCGTGGACGTTATCGGATTGGCCGACCAGACATGCGAAGCGCTGAAAAGCTGGACCACTCAGGCCGCCTGATCGCGCCTCTGGTTCAGGGCTTGGTAGATCGGCCTGAAGTCGGGCTGGGTCAGCGACTGCAGCCTGTCAAAACTGTCAATCACGAAATACTGCTGCTGGTAGCTGTCGATCTTGTAGCTGGACGCCATGCAGCGCAGCAGGTCATCGCGGCTGTGCAGCGGGATGTGCCGGACATCGCCCGACTGCACGCAATGGGCCAGCTCGCCGGGGCTGCTCAGCAGGCCGGCGCCATAGGCCCTGACCTGCCCGCCGGCCCCCGCATCGCGCATCAGGCCGAATTCAATCGTGTACCAGTACAGGCGCGACAGCATCTCAACCGCGTGGGGAATCGGTTCGACGCTGTCGTGCTCCAGCGCATGCGCCTTAAGCGCGCCCTGGCCGTAGGCCTGGATGTGGTTGGCATAGCGCGCATCGAACAGCAGCGGCACATGGCCGAACAGGTCGTGAAAGATGTCGGGCTCGACGATGTAGTCGAATTCGGCCGGCGTGCGGATCCAGTCGGTCACCGGAAATTTGCGTGCCGCCAGCAGGGTAAAAAACGGCACCTCCGGAATCAGCCCCGGCACGCCCACCAGCTGCCAGCCGGTCGCCTTGAAGAGCCGTTCATTGATGTCCTCGAAGCGCGGAATCGCATCGCTGGCGCCCAGGTGGGGCAGGGCGGCCATGAAGTCGCTGCAGGCCAGGCCTGGCAGCAGCGCCGACTGCCGGGCATACAGCCGGCGGTAGAGGTCATGGTGCTCGGCGGTGTAGGCGCTGTAGTTTTGCGCGCAGGTGTAATCGCTGCCGGCGCGGCTGTAGTCGCCGCGTGGCGGCCGTTGTGATTCGCCATAGACCGGAATGCGCCTGTCGAGCCGTTCGCCATCGGCGTTGCCCATCGGCTTGTCTCCCTGCGCGCCAGCTATGACAGAAAGAGGTTTGTTCATGGCGATCTCCTTGGAGTTCGAGACTACTTTAGCGCTGCAGGCGGCAGGGGCGCATGCCAGTCAAGGCATGCCATTGAACTGCATTCGGGTTACCCAATCTGGCGCGGCGTCAAGAATTTCAGCTATCCTAGACCGCTTCTCCACTACCGGCCGACCTCACGTGTCCGATGTTCCTCCCAGTCGGTCTTCCAAGCCGGAAGACAAGCGCGGCTTTTTGCAAAAGCTTGCTGAAATGCTCCACCCCGGTCCAGACTCCAAGGATGAGCTGATCGAAACCCTGGTGGAAGCCCAGGACAATGATGTTATCGGCCAGCAAAGCCGTGAAATGCTCGAAGGCGTGATCCGCATGGCCGACATGACGGCCGGCGATGTCATGGTGGCCGCGCCGCGCATGGACCTGGTCAACATCAACGCGCCGTTCGATGAGCTGCTGCACCTCATCATCGACACCGCCCATTCGCGTTTCCCGGTCTATGAGGACCAAAAGGAAAACATCATCGGCATCCTGATGGCCAAGGATTTACTTAAACTGCAGCGCGCGCCCGAGCTCAACATCCGGGCGCTACAGCGCCCGGCGGTGTTCGTGCCCGAAAGCAAGGGCCTCAACGAGATGCTGCGCGAATTTCGGGGCAACCACAACCACCTGGCCATCGTGATCGACGAGTTCGGTCGTGTCGCCGGCCTCATCACGATTGAAGACGTGCTCGAGCAGATCGTCGGCGAGATCGAGGATGAATTCGACATCGAGGAGGATGCCGGCGACATCTTCGCCCTGACCGACCACACCTACCGCGTGAGCGGCGACACGGCGGTCGAGCGGGTCAATGAATCGTTCGAGGTGCTGCTGCCGGAAACCGATTTTGAAACCATCGGCGGCCTGGTGGCGCACGAAATGGGCCATGTGCCCAAGCGCGGCGAGCATTACGCGCTGGCCGGCCTGCAGTTCACCGTGCTGCACACCAAGGGCGGCGCGGTGCGCTGGTTCAAGGTGTCGCCAGCGGCCGCCATGGCCGCCCCGGCCAGCGACGCGCCGTGACGCCGCGCATCAACAGCTGCCTGCCCGGGCCGCCGGGCGCATGAGGGCTTCTTCCGCAGCGGTGCGCTTCAGCCAGCCAGGCATCCGGCGCATGGAGCCGGCAGGCGACCGGCTGGCCTGGCTTCAGCTGGCCATCGTCGTGGTGGCCGGCTGCTTTCATGCCGCCAGCATGGCCTGGCCTTTTTCCATGGGCGCCCCCGTGCTCGGCTTGATGCCGGGCCAGCCCGTGGGCTGGCTGCAGTTGCTCGCGCTGGCGCTGCTGGCCGGGCAGCTAGACGGCGCCCGCAGCTGGCAGCGCGGCGCCTGGCTGGGCGGCGTGTTCGCCGTGGCCATGCAGTGCGCCACCTACTGGTGGCTGTTCATTTCCCTGCATGTGTACGGCGGGCTGGCCGCGCCGCTGACGGTGCTGGCGATTGTGCTGCTGGCCGCCTTCCTGGGGCTCTACTATGCGGCCGCTTCCGCACTGTTCGTGGCTCTTGCGCCCGTCCAGCTTGCATGGCGTGCTCTGTTTTTTGCAGCGATGTGGCTGCTGGCCGAGCTCGCCCGGGTCAAGTTCTTCACCGGCTTTCCGTGGGGCGAGGGCGGTTATGCCCATGTGGACGGCTGGGCCCGGCCGCTGGCCGCATGGATCGGCGTGCATGGCCTGACCTTCCTGGCGGCAGGGGTGGCCGCCTGGCTGGCGTTTTGCCTGCTGGCGCCCCAGACCCGCTGGCGCTCGGCGCTGGCCGGTGTGCTGGCGGGTGCCGCGCTGGCCTGGCTGCCGGTGTTCAATGTCGGCGACGTCGAGCCGGATCCGGCGCTCCTCAAGCCGATGTCCGTCACGCTGCTGCAGGGCAATATTCCGCA
>JAQGMN010000242.1 GCA_028292345.1 Polaromonas sp.
ACCTGCCCGTCCGTTGAGGCATCGAGCCATTCATCAATCAGCTTGACGACTTCGCAGGGCGTCTTGCGGATCTGCGCAATGGGGCGTTGCTTGTCCACGCTCAGGCTCTGGGTATGCCCGCCGCGCCAGCGTACATGAACGTCAATGCTGGGGCCGGCCACAAGCGTCACATCCGCGACCAAAAGTGCGAGCATGCGCTTGCGTTCCTGCGCACTGGTCCGGGCATCGTTCCAGACGCGAGGAAAGTCGCTTGTCAGCTCGGCGATCCGCTGGCGCGCCGCGTCGTTCAGTTGGGTTTCATCGCTCTGGCGTTGGCGCTCTTGAAGTTGTTGCAAAGCATCGAGTTCGCGTAGGCGATGATTCCAGTCGGCCTCCAGCGCATCGGCCACCAGGCGGTTGTCCGGATCGACCCTGGCGTAGCGGCGCCGGGCCAGTTCGGCTTCGAAGCGTGCGCGCTCGAGCTGCGCCAGGCGCCGCTGGGCAGCCTGCCCGATGCGCTGGGCAATCTCGTCCTGCACGGCCAGCGCCACCTCGATCGCTGCGGGCGCCACGGTCTGCAGCAGCAAGGCGCCCACCGCGGCATCGACCGCCGGTCCGTGAACGGCCTGGCAGGGCTTGCCGGCATGGCGCACGACCTCTTCGCTGCAACGATAGTAGGCACGAAGCCCGGCGCCAAGCGCCTCGTAATGCACCCGCATGCGCGCACCGCACTTGCCGCACAGCACGCGACCCTGCAGCAAGGCCTGGCCTTCGCGCGGCATGCGACCGCGTTCCCCGGGCGCGAAGCCCAGGTTCTGTCGCAGTCTAAGTTGATTGCGCTCGAATTCGGGCCAGTCGATGTAGCCCGGGTGGGCGTCACGGATCAACACCTTCCAGTCCTTTTGCCCGACTGCGCGCTGCACCGGATGGAGCTGTGCGTTGCTCGCGGTGCGCGAGCGCCCGTAGACGAACGCGCCGGCGTAACGCGGGTTGTGCAGGATCTGCAGCACCCGCGAGACGTCGATCGGACCCCACAGCAGATCGCCCTTGCCGATTCCTCGGCGGATGCGCCGGGGAAATAGCACCTGCTGTGTGCGCAGACGGCGCACCACGGCGCAGGCCGAGCCGACATCGTCGAATGTATCGAAGAGCAGCCGGACCGTGTCCTGGACCTGACGGTCGGGGTCGTGCTCGACTCGGCCGAGACCGTCGTACGTCAGGCCGATCGGCAAGGCCATCTCCAGCTCCCCGCGGCGGGCTTTGTTGAGGATACCGCCTTGCAGGCGTGACCTCAGGATGTGCAGTTCGGCCTCGCTCATCGTGCCCTTGAGTCCCAGCAGCAAGCGATCGTTGAAGTGGGCCGGGTCGTAGACCCCGTCCTCGTCGCAGATGAGCGTATGCGACAGCGCGGCCAGCTCGAGCAGGCGGTGCCAGTCGGCGTTGGTGCGCGCAAGGCGCGAGACCTCCAGACCCAGCACGATGCCGGCGTGGCCGAGCGCCACCTCGGTGACCAGGTGCTGGAAGCCGTCACGGCCCTGCGCCTGCGCGCCCGACAACCCCAGGTCGCTGTCAATGACATGCACGCGCTCGATGGGCCAGCCGAGCGCGACTGCGCGCTCGCGCAGTGCGTACTGGCGCTGGGTGCTTTCGGTGTTCTCGAACACCTGGCGCAACGAAGATTGGCGCACGTACAGGAACGCGTCGCGGCGCAGATGGTCAGCGTCGACCTTCAAGGCGGACTCACTGGGCATGGATCACCTCCTGTCTGTAAGGCCAGCACCATGTCGGCCAGCAAGCGCACGAGCTGGCGATCGGGCGTGCCGGTGGGTGTCGCCGCCCATGGCGGCGACACGCTCGGTGAGGGCAATGGCAATGGCAATGGCGAGGCTGGCGCCTCGAGCAGTACCCCGAGCCCTCGCCACATGCCGTGAAAGACGATGGCGCCCACGGCGTCGGGGCGCGCCTGGCCGGCCATCACGTCGGCGCGAATGCGCTCGTATGCCGACGCGGCTTGTGCGGGCAGATCCTTTGCGCAGCACACGGCAGGCGCCGGTATCAGCGTTTTTTTTTGCGCGTCATGGCCCGCTCGATGCTGCGCGGGTGCACCTTCAGGCCCAGCTGGATCAACACCACCTTGGCCATCTCGCGCGCCTGTAGAGGGGCACCCGGGGAGTGGTGCGACTCGATCACGCCCATTACCTCGGCAGTGAGCTTGTGCGCCGACTTCGGGCCGCGCGGCTGTGGCAGCAAGCCGGCCACGCCACCCTGCTCGAACGCGGCTTGGGCCTGGTAGAAGGTCGGGCGCGACAGGCCAAACAGACTCGCCGCCTCGGCCTTGGTGACGCCGTCCTGGCGCGCGTGGCGCAGCATCTCGTATTTGACCTGCACCAGATCGTTGGCGTCGAAGAAGCCCCCCGGCTGGAACCAGGCGGCCTGCACTCGAGCGGGCTGTGCGTTGAGGACACCGGCCTGGCGCAGTCGTTCGAGCTTGGGGGCGGTCTTGGTCATTGTCTCGGGCCGATTTAGGGTGTAAATAATAATATGCCGCTGGTTGCACGGCGTCAAGGCAGCCATGACCTCCTGCCCCTGCGGATGCTACTGGCCACCAGGAAACAAGCAAATCTGAAGCGATGGCAATTTCGGTAATGCCATGCCATGCGGCATTAATGCCTTTACAGATGCGGCGAAATTTACTTGACACGGCGAGGCCCCCTTGAGCGCTGGGTCCTGATCTCGTCGATTAGCGCTGCAAGCTGGAGGAGATCGTCCGAACGAAACGCCGCACGACCAGCGCCCGCCTGCGTGCGAACGTCTGGCGGGTCGATGTCGGTCCACGCCGCGGGCAGCGAACGCAGCCGGCCTTGGGCGTCGAAGTACATCACCCGATCCTCGCCCCAGTTGCGCTTGCGCGTGGCCAGCACAAAGCGCTGGCCACGCCAGGGATGAAAGGGATGCGTGACTTCAATCTCTATGCACGCTCCAGTGGCCGGATAGCCGGCAGTTCTGGACCTATGAGAACGGCATGGCTGAAAGCTTTGTCAACACGTTCCGCCGCGATTACCTCAGCCGCATGGACCTGAGCGATGCCCCTACTGTGATGCGCCAGTTGCCTGAAGCATTCGAGCACTTCAATGCGGTACATCCCCACTCGTCACTGAAAATGAAATCTCCTCGGCAATTCAGGCAAGCCCAGGCCTCAAAGCAAAGCCAAAATCAACCGGCGCCATCGGCGTCAAACTGCGTATAGGACGTGTCCGGTTATACGGGGGCAAGACCACGAACACGCAGGTGACCTTAAAGCAAGAGAAGGCCTTACGGTTTGCACCTTATCTTTGGGCAGTACATTTAGAAGGCTGCTGCGTTTCTTTGTTTTTTGACCGCCTATTTTCATCAAAACTTGCCCAGGATTTCACGTAAAACTGTGCCTAACGTGGGCTAAGGTGGCGGCTACCGGCTGGCTGGTTTTCAAATTCAATTTCTTCTGTTCAGCTCGGTTTCGCCCCACCTTCTTCACACGGTGCACAACGCCAGTGTTTTCCTGCCCACTTCAATCAAGCGGGCAGCTGCGTCACCATTCTCACAAGCCTTGTTTTCAGTCGCTTTCAACGGTCCTGCGGGCAGGCCCTGATCGAATCGAGGGCTGATGCAAGCGGTCTGCGCGTGAAGGAGTTGGTGTAGCCCGAGCCGCCAATCACGGCCGTCGCGGGGCAATGGAGCCATCGACGGTGGTGACCCTAGTTTAGACGTTGATGTGCAGGTCCTGTCTGGTGTGGTTGATCACGCGCAGGCGGTCGGCAGCGGGGTTCAAGTCGACGCTGAAGCTGGTGCCTGAGAGTGCGGTAAAGGGCAAGGCGGCGGCAGCGTCAGATCCGTATATGGTCGAGGCGTAAGCGTTGTGTGACCACCGCGTCGGTAAGCCTCCATCACCGCCGTGAAAACATGGGCGAGCCCTTGCTCGCCAGCGCCAGCGCTTCGGCGCAGGCTTGCAGCGCGGGGGCCATGGCTTGCATGCGCTCCTGCGTCATGCGGGTGGTAGGGCCGGCGATGCTGATGCTGCCGATCACGTCGTTGCTGCCGGCCAGGCGCACGACGGTGGCCATGGCGCTGGTGCCGGCCTCGTAGATGTCGAAAGCCATGGCGTAGCCGCGCTGGCGCGTGGCCTCGACTTGGTCCATCAGCTGGCGCAGGGTGCGCGGCGCGCCGGGGCCGTAGTCGTTGGCGCGGTCCAGGCCCTGCAGGGCGACGAGTTCCAGCGCGCGCTCCTCGCTCACCGAGGCCAGCCAGCACAGGCCATTGGCAGTGGCCGGCAGGTAGATGTCGTGGCCGGTATCGGGGTCGTAGCGCAGGCCGCGCCGTGCACCCTGGGCTTTGGCCACGAAGATGAGCTGGTTGCCTTCGACGATGGTCAGCCGCACCAGCTCGCCTCATTCGTTGGCCAGGTCGTCAAGCAGCGGCTGGGCCGCGTCGGTGATGCCGGTGGCAGCCAAGTAGGCCAAGCCCAGCGAGGCGAGCTTAACGGTCAGGGTGTACTGCGAGGTGCCGGGGTCCTGCTTCACAAAACCGGACTCTTTGAGGTCGGCCAGCAGCCGGTGGGCGGCCGTGCGCGGTATGCCGAGAGTGTCGGCGATCTTGGACATCGGCAGACCGTGCACGTGGTGAGCCAGCAGCTCGACGATGGAGAGGGCGCGATCGCGGACCGAAGCCATGGGGTTCCTTTGCGTTCTGTGGGGGTGGCTATGAGCCTGGAGGGGCACGGCCTAAGGGGGTCATGTTACTTCAAGGCATTCTCAACTGAAACCGGGTTTCAGTTGGAATCAACACATTGAAAGTCGCATTAGTCTAGGGTTTACCCGTTAAATGGAATAGGAAACCAGTTGGTATGCTTATCCATATGTCGCGGCACCCGCTTTGCCGCCTCCTGTACGACGCGCGCAACCCGGACTCCACTTCATGAAAATTGCCATCGATTCCTACAGCTACCACCGCTACTTTGGAGAGATCTACTCCGTCATTGAACAAGACCCCGGCACTCGCATCGGCATGCACGACTTCCTAGGCAAAGCCCAGGCCCTGGGCGTGGCCGGCGTGTCGATCGAGTCCTGCTTCATCCCTAACCCGTCGCCGGACGAGGTGAGGGCGCTCGCTGCCAAGCTGAAGGCGTTGCAACTCGAATGCGTTTGGGCCTGGGGCCACCCGGGCGGCCTGCGCTCCGGCCAGGCGCCGGAGCAGGTGACCGACCTGAAACGCCACACCGCTATCGCGGCCGATGTGGGCGCCACCGTGATGCGCATCTGCTGCGGCGGCCGCCGCACCCGCCCGGCCGACTGGCCCACGCACAAGGCTAGGCTGCTGCCCCTGCTGCGCGACGCCACCGCACACGCGAAGGACCACAGCGTGACGCTGGCCATCGAAAACCACATCGACTTTCTCGCCGATGAGCTGGTGGAACTGGTCGAAACGGTGGACTCGCCCTGGCTCGGCGTCTGCTTGGACACTGCCAACAACCTGCGTATGCTGGAAGACCCGGCGGAGGCCATCGAAAAGCTCGCGCCTTTCGCCCGCGCCACCCACGTCAAGGACATCACCGCCCAGACCGGCAACCCGCGCGACTTCGCCTTCTGGCCGAGCGTGCCGCTGGGCCGCGGACTGATCGACCTGCCGCGCGCCTTCGGCGAGTTGCGCCGGCACGGCTACACCGGCCTGCTCGCGCTGGAGATCGATTACCTGCACCCCGGCTACACCGACGGCGACCTCGCCATTGCCGAGAGCATCGACTACATGCGCAGCATTCTTTGAACGTCGTTCCGACAGCGTTACCGTTTATCGCACGCACCACCAACACATCCGATTCCTGAAACCGACACCCGACATTGCCTTGCCATGAAAACCAACCGACTCGGCATCCAGGGCTTCCTGGATGCGCGCCACTTCGCGCGCTCCCAATGAAAGATACTCCTTCTCTGCCTGACCAACTTGGTGATGAACGGCTTGAGCGTGGTGGCCATGGGCTTCATCGCCCTTGCCATCGTCGCCGACTGGAACATGCTGCGCTAGGCGCTGGGCGCTATGCTGCTCAGCTTCAAGTAGGGGTCCGGTCTGCTGTTTCTCGTGCTCACGCTGCCCATCGGCATCGCCGTGGTCGCCGCCTGGATCAAGGGCTGGCATTGCAGCGGCACAGGCCTGTCGGCGCCTGCCGCCTCATCCACCCGCGTGGCGCCAGTGCGCACCGCTTGCGCACGTTGAGCCTGCCATGTCGACACAGCTAGTCAGCAGGATAGGCCTCATCGGTGCCGGCGCCATTGGCCGGGCGCACCTGGTGGGCGCGGCTGGTGCCGAAGGCGTTGCCATCGTCGGTATCGGCGACCCCAGCCCAGCGTCTCAGGCGCTGGCCGCCGAGTTCAACGTGCCATGGTTCAGTGACCACCGCGCACTGCTCGAGGGCGTCAAGCCCGACGGCGCTATTATCGCCACGCCCAACGCGCTGCATGTGCCCATCGCACTGGACTTCATCGTCGAGCGCAAAGCCGTGCTCATCGAAAAACCCATCACCGACACCGTGGAAGTGGGGCTGCGGCTGGCGCACATCGCCCGCACGGCTGATGTGCCGGTACTCGTCGGCCACCATCGGCGGCACAATCCCATCGTCCGCGCCGCCAGGACGATCGTTCAAGAGGGCAAGCTCGGCACGCTGGTGTCGGCCTCGGTGCTAGCGACCTTCCTCAAGCCCGACAGCTACTACGCCCAGGCTTGGCGCCGAACGCTGGGCGCAGGGCCGGTGTTGACCAACTTAATCCATGAGATCGACCTGCTGCGCTTCGTCTGCGGCGAGGTCGAGAGCCTGCAGGCCGTCACGTCCAACGCGGTGCGCGGCTTCGAGGTGGAAGACACGGCCGCCGTGCTGCTGCGCCTGAAGAACGGCGCGGTGGCGACGATCACGCTGTCCGACACCGCTGCTGCGCCCTGGGCCTGGGACCTGACATCGGGTGAAAACCTAGCCTTCGCGCAAGTCGCTTCCAGCATGGCAGACAGCCACTTCCTCAGCGGCACCGAAGGCTCGCTCACGCTGCCGGGGCTGCGGCTGTGGCGCTACGCGCAGACACCTGGCGACCCGGTGGAGCGCGGCTGGGCGAAGCCGCTGGGCAACGCCGCGCAGCCGGTCGGCGCCTGCAACCCGTACATCGAGCAGATGCGGCACTTCGGCGCCGTCATCCGCCGCGAGGAGCAACCCATCGTCGATGCCTTCGACGCGAGCCGCACGCTCGAGGTGACCCTGGCCGTGCGCGAGGCGGCACGCACGGGCAGGGCGGTGGGCTTCGGCTGATCGCCAGCATCTTTCCTTTTTCAACCCAACGCAAGGCAGTCCCAGGAGACAACCAAATGAAACCCATCACACGACGATTCACGCTGGCCATGGCCGCCGCTACGATGCTGACCACAGGCTTCGCGGCCCATGCGCAGCCGGCCGGAGAGCCTATCAAGTTCATCAACGTGGGCGAGCTCTCGGGCCTTGGCGCCACGACGGGCACCTACTGGAAAGCCGGCGTCGAACTCGCTGCGAAAGAGATCAATGCCACCGGTGGTATCCTAGGGCGCAAGGTCGCCATCCAGGCTTACGACACGCAATCGAACCCCGGGGTCGCCAAGGCCATGATCGCCAAGGCCGCGGAGGAAGAGCCTTACATGATCATGGGCC
>JAQGMN010000244.1 GCA_028292345.1 Polaromonas sp.
TCCCAGGCCTTGTTGCCGCTGGATTTGCTCAATCTCTGGCTCATGATGGTGCCGTCCGCGGTCGTGGTGACCGTGACTTCTGCCACCGGGTTGCCGGCGATGTCGTCGTTGAATACCACATTCGGCAGCACCCGCGCCCTGACCTTGCCGGCATAGCCCGCCGAAGGGCCGCTGGATTTGGCGGCACCGGCGCCAGAAGGCCCGCCGGAACCGCCCGCGCCGGCCATCTCCATGATGCGTTTCTGAATGGCTGCCTGCTGGCGTGCCTTTTCCGCGCCGGCGGCAGCGGCCGCCTTCTGTTTCGCGGCCGCGGCGGCCGCCGCAGCTTCTTTCTGCTGCTCGGCATTGGCCGCAGCCGTGGCGGCGGCAGCTGCCTTTTGTTTTTCAGCCGCTGCCTCTTTCTGCTTTTCAGCCGCAGCGGTGGCCGCTGCCTGCTTTTGCTTCTCGGCAGCGGCGGCGGCATTGGCGGCGGCGGTGCGTTTTTCCTTCTCCTTCTCTCTTTCCTTCTCGTTGGCCAGTTGCCGGGCTTCCTGTTTCTTCGCCTCGGCCTTTTCAGCCACTTCCCGGGCCTTGCGCTCGGCCAGGTCATCCCGGGCCTGCTGCTCTTTTTCCTTCTTTCGTTCCAGTTCCCGGGCTTGCCTGGCCTGCAGTTCGGCCGCGCGTTTTTCCTGCAGTTTTTCCACCTTCAGCACTTCCGCCTCTTTTTGCTGCTGGAGCAGCTTGCGTTTTTTCTCTTGTTCCAGCGCGATGTCCACATCCGGCACCGGCGGAGTTTCCCTGACTTCGGGCGCTCTGGCCACGGGCGGCGCAGGCCGGGGTGGCGGCGCTGGCGTGGGAGGGGCGGGTGGTGTTGGTTCTGGCGTTGGCGCCGGTGCGGGAGGTGGCGGCGGTGGCGGCGGGGCCTGAACCTGCCGGGGCGCGGCCGGTTGCGGCACGCCCGACCACAGTTCGGCTTCAAACGAGGCCGCTTCGTCGGTGCGCTTCCAGTGCACGCCCCAGGTGAGCGCGGCGATCAGCAGGGCATGGACCAGCAGCGCCAGCCCGAACGCGCGCGGCGAACCCTTGTCGCGCGGCGGGGCAAATTCAAGGCGTTCTGCGTTGCTGGACATGGCTTTCCGGAGGGACTTGCGGTTGGGCGGGATGAATTACTTGCTGGTTTGCACCGACAGGCCGACACGGGCCACGCCGGCTTTTTGCAGCGTGTCCATGACCTGCACCACGGTTTCGTACTTGATCGACTTGTCGGCGCTGATCACCACCGGAACGGCCTCGGCACCCTGCGCTTTCACGCCGGGCTCCCGGCTGACGATATCGGCCGCTACGCCGCGCACGGTGCTTGCCACCGTGTCGGTCTTGAAGCGGATCTGCAGGCTTTCGTCTTTCTGGATGTCGATGCGCACGGGGCTTTGGGGCTGCTTGGACGCCTGGCCCACCTTGGGCAGGGCGATCATGCTCGGCGTGATCAGCGGCGCCGTCACCATGAAGATGATGAGCAGCACCAGCATCACGTCGATGAAGGGCACCATGTTGATTTCACTGATGGTGCGGCGTCCCCGGCCGCGTGAACTGACTGCTGGCATGGTTCTTTCCTTAGTAAGACGGCCGCAGCCAGTCGGGGGAGCAGGAATCGCAAAGCGACAAGCGCAGAGGCGGGCATTCCCCAGCCAACAGGGGCCGCGGAACCGGCTTCGCCGGGCCGCAGGCGCAGCGGCCCCCTTGGGGGGCAGGGAGCCACACGCAGTGGGCGACCGTGGGGGCCATCTCTAGTGGCCTGAAGGCGATTGCGCACCCAAATTGCGCTGGAGGATGTTGGAAAACTCTTCAATGAAGGTTTCCAGGCGGTTGGCGATGCGGTCGATGTCGTGCGCAAAGCGGTTGTAGGCCACCACGGCGGGAATCGCCGCGAACAGCGCAATCGCCGTGGCCACCAGCGCCTCGGCAATGCCGGGCGCGACGGTGGCCAGCGTGACCTGCTCCATCGCCGCCAGCCCGGTGAAGGCATGCATGATGCCCCAGACCGTGCCGAACAGGCCGACATAGGGCGACACCGAGCCGACGGTGGCCAGGAACGACAGATTCGCCTCGATGGCGTCCATCTCGCGCTGGTAGCTGGCGCGCATGGCGCGGCGCGCGCCGTCGAGCAGCGTGCCGGCGTCGCTGATGTGGCGCTCGCGCAGCTTCTGGTATTCGCGCATGCCGCTGGCGAAGATGCGTTCCATCGAGCCCGAGGTCTTGGCGTTTTGCGCCGCGCCGGCAAACAGGTCGTTCAGGCTGGTGCCCGACCAGAAGCCGCGGTCAAAGTCATCGTTGAGCTGCTGGGCGCGCTTGAGCGCCACGATCTTGCGGAAAATCGCCGCCCAGCTGGCAATCGAAATGCCGATCAGCAGGGCGACGACCGCCTGGACAACCCAGCTGGCATGGAGGAGGAGGCTGACTATGGAGAGGTCTTGGTTCATGTTGAAGCTTTTTTTATCATCAGTTTTTCAAGCTGTCCAGAATGGAAACAGGGATGCGCCGGGGCTGCAGGCTGGCGCCGTGGACCCAGGCGATGCGTATCAATCCTTCGCACAGCAAGGTGGCCGGCGGGTGCTCTGCATGCTCTGGTTTCAGTAGCGCCTGCTGCTTGAGCGTCATGGACGCGCGGCCCATTTCGATCATGCTCGCGGTCACCAGCAGTTCGTCGTCCAGGCGGGCCGGGCGGTGGTAGCGCAGCGTGGCGTCGGTCACCACGAACATGCAGCCGGTGCTGTCCTTCAGGCGCTGCTGCTCAATGCCGAGTGATCTGAGCCATTCGGTGCGCGAACGTTCAAAGAATTTCAGGTAATTGGCATAAAACACGATGCCGCCCGCGTCGGTGTCTTCCCAATAGATGCGGATTGGCCACTGGAATGTGGCTCCCACGCTCCCCACTTCGTGTGGTTCGCTGCCCCCCGGGGGGGCAGCTGCGCCTGCAGTCCGGCAAGGCCGGTCCTGCGGCCCCTGGTCGAAAGCGTCGTTGCCTGTGCCGTCTTGGGTCATTTGGCTAACCAAGCACCGTCTCCAGCCGCGCCACGGCTTCTTTCAGCTGCGCCATGGAATTGGCGGTGGAAAAACGCACAAACCGCTCGGGCGCGGCATGGCCGAAATCGCGGCCCGGCGTGACGGCCAAATGAGCGCGCTTCATCAGTTCAAAGGCGAAATCCCAGCTGCCGCTCACCCCGAGCCGGGCTGCGGCGTCGGTGCAGTCGGCATAGGCGTAGAAGGCGCCGTCGGGCATGCTAGGTACGCGCAGGCCCAGGCGGTTGAGTTCGGGAATGAAGTAGTCGCGCCTGGCCTTGAACTCCGTGCGCCGGCGTTCGTATTCGGCCAGGCTTTCGGGCTCGAAGCACGCCAGCGCGGCATGCTGCGCGACGGTGCTGGCGCAGATGAACAGGTTCTGGGCAATGCGCTCAATGACCGGCGCCAGCGACTCGGGCACCACCAGCCAGCCCAGCCGCCAGCCGGTCATGCTGAAGTACTTGCTGAAGCTGTTGATGCTGATGACGCTCTGGCCGAGTTCGCCGGGCAGGGCCAGCGCCGAGTGGCCGAAGTGTTCCTCGTAGCTCAGGCCGAGGTAAATCTCGTCGATCAGCGTGATGCCGCCCCGGCTGTGGACGAATTCATGAATGCTTTGGAGTTCTTCGGGCGCAATCGAGGTGCCGGTCGGGTTCGACGGCGACGCCAGCAGCACGCCGCGCGTCTTGTGGTTCCAGGCGGCTTCAACCTTTGGGCGGGTCAGCTGGAAGCGTTCGCCGGCGGTGGTCGGAATCAGCACCGATGTGCCTTCGGCGGCGCTGACGAAATGCCGGTTGCAGGGATAGCTCGGGTCCGGCATCAGGATTTCATCGCCGGACTCGATCAGCGCCAGGCAGGCGAGTTGCAGCGCGGCCGACGCGCCTGCGGTGACGACGATGCGGCCGGGCGCCACGTCGGCGCCAAAGCGCGACGCGTACCAGCCGCTGATGCGCTCGCGCAGGGCTGGCAGGCCCATCGCCGGGGTGTATTGCGTGTTGCCCTGCGCAATCGCCCGGCTGGCCGCCTCTTGCACCAGCGGCGGCGCGGTGAAATCGGGCTCGCCGATGTTCAGGAAAATCATCGGCGACGCGGTATGCGCCACCTGCTGCGCCAGCGCGCTGGCGGCCTTGGCGACTTCCATGACGTAGAAGGGCTCGATGCGGGCGGCCCGCCGGGAAATTTTCAAGGCTGGGCTTTCGGGAGGAGCAGGGCGCAAGTTGTCAAGCCTGGCGCGACTGGTCGGCCGCGACTTCCTTGGCGCGCAGCGAAGGCGCCATTTTGTGCAGCACGCCATTGACGTACTTGTGGCCGTCGGTGCCGCCAAAGGCCTTGGCCAGCTCGATGCATTCGTTGATCACGACGCGGTAGGGCACGTCGACGCAATGGGTGAATTCATAGGCGCCAATCCACAAGATGGCATGCTCCACCGGGGAAATCTCGGCCATCTTGCGGTCGAGCAGGGGAACGATGGCGGCGTCGAGCGTGGGCTCCGACTCGATGCAGCCGTGCAGCAAGGCATCGAAATGGGCCGAATCGGCCTTGTGGAACCCGACCAGGTCGCGGGTGAAGGCGTCGATCGAGTCGGCCGGGTTCTGTCCGACCAGGTGCTGGTACAGGCCCTGCAGCGCAAACTCGCGCGCGCGGGTGCGGGCCGATTTGTCGGCGGCCTTTTTCACGCCGGTGTCGGTCAGGCCGGTGCGGTTTTGCGGCGGTCGCTTGGGTTTGGTGAGGGGTTCAGCCATGAAAGTCCATTTGATTTTTGTAAGAGAGGATGTTCAGGCCAGCGCGTCGAGCAGGTTCGCCATTTCGACGGCCACGCGCGCCGCGTCGCGGCCTTTTTCTTCCTGGCGCGCCTCGGCCTGCGCCAGGTTTTCGACCGTCAGGATCGCGTTGGCAATCGGCAACTGGTAGTCCAGCGCCAGGCGGGTCACGGCCGCGCCGCTTTCGTTGGCAACCAGTTCGAAATGGTAGGTTTCGCCGCGGATGATGCAGCCCAGGGCGATCAGCGCGTCGAACTTTTCGGTTTCGGCCAGCGCCTGCAGGGCGCAGGGCACTTCCAGCGCGCCGGGCACCTTGACATGCGTGATGTTTTTTTCTTTCACGCCCAGGGCTTCGAGTTCCTGAAGGCAGGCAGCCGCCAGGATGTTGGTGATGCCTTCATTGAAGCGCGCCTGCACGATCCCGATCGAGAGTTTTTTGCCGTCGAGCTTTTCGCCCAGGCCTTTGTCTGCATGGAGCATGGTGCGCTTTCCTTAAACGGTTTCGGGTTGGGGCTGGGCTTGGCTCTTGCCGATGTAGCCGACGATCTCCAGGCCATAGCCGGTCATGCTCGGCATGCGGCGCGGATTGCCCATCAGGTGCATTTTCTGCACACCGCATTCACGCAGGATCTGCGCGCCCACGCCATACGTGCGCAAGTCCATGCGGCCGCGTTCCGGCGCCTGGGCGGCCCGGGCGGTGCCTTCAAACTGCGCCATCAGCTGCGCGGCGCTCTCGCCGCAGTTCAGCAGCACGACCACGCCCCGGCCTTCGGATTCGATGTGCTGCAGGCTCTGGTCCAGGCTCCACGAATGCATGGTGCGTCCGGTCTCCAGCAGGTCGAGCACCGACAGCGGCTCGTGCACGCGCACCGCCACGGTGTCGTCGGCGGCCCATTGCCCCTTGACCAGCGCCAGGTGGAGTTCGTGGCTGGTCTTGTCCTTGAAGGCATGGGCGGTGAATTCGCCAAAAGCCGTCTGCAGCGTGCGGCTGCCGACCTTCTCCAGCAGCGATTCGGTGCGGCTGCGGTGTTCGATCAGGTCGGCAATCGTGCCGATCTTCAGGCCGTGCGTGGCAGCGAACACCTGCAGGTCCGGCAGCCGGGCCATGGTGCCGTCGTCGTTCATGATCTCGCAGATCACCGCTGCCGGCGAGCAGCCGGCCATGCCGGCCAGATCGCAACCCGCCTCGGTGTGGCCGGCGCGCATCAGCACGCCGCCATCGACCGCCTGGAGCGGAAAGATGTGGCCCGGCTGCACCAGATCGCTGGCTTTTGCCTCCTTGCCCACTGCCGCCTGCACGGTACGTGAGCGGTCTGCGGCTGAAATGCCGGTGGTCACGCCTTCGGCCGCTTCGATCGACACGGTGAAGGCCGTTGAATACTGGGCGCCGTTGCGCGCCACCATCGGCGGAAGTTTCAGCCGTTCGCACCGCTCGCGCGTCAGCGTCAGGCAGATCAGGCCGCGGCCAAAGCGGGCCATGAAGTTGATGGCCTCGGGCGTGACATGGTCGGCGGCCAGCACCAGGTCGCCTTCGTTCTCACGGTCTTCTTCGTCAACCAGAATGACCATGCGGCCGGCGCGCATGTCGGCGACGATGTCTTCAACAGGGGAAATCAGAGGGGTCATTTAGAGGCTAGCTTGTTTGAGGGGAGAGTCCTGGAGCATGCGTTCGACATAGCGTGCGATCAGGTCGATTTCCAGGTTGACCGCCGAGCCCGGGGACAGCTGGCCCAGCGCGGTGTTCTCGACGGTGTGGGGAATCAGGTTGATGCTGAACTCGCAGCCCGTCGCCTCGTCTGCAGGGCCCGCCAGGTCCTGCACCCGGTTCACCGTCAGGCTCACGCCGTTGACGGTGATGGAACCCTTGTAGGCCAGGTATTTGCCCAGCGACTGCGGCGCACGGATGCGAAGTTCCCAGCTTTCGCCCACCTGGGAGAAATGCGTGACGCGGCCGATGCCATCGACATGGCCGGAAACAATGTGGCCGCCGAGCCGGTCATGCGCGCGCAGGGCCTTTTCCAGGTTGACGATGCCGGGCTCGGCCAGACCGCAGGTCTTGTCCAGCGATTCGGCGGAGATGTCGATGGTGAAGCGGTTGTGGGCAGGGTCCAGCGAGGTGGCCGTCATGCATGCGCCGTTGAGCGCAATGCTGTCGCCCAAACCCA
This sequence comes from Polaromonas sp., assembly GCA_028292345.1. Taxonomy (GTDB): domain Bacteria; phylum Pseudomonadota; class Gammaproteobacteria; order Burkholderiales; family Burkholderiaceae_C; genus Polaromonas. The sequence continues at coordinate 6,959 of JAQGMN010000244.1, forward strand.
CGTCATCCAGGTAACCCGCAGGGGTTTCGATGGTGAGTCGGCTGCCATGGTCTGAAGAGCTGCCCAGGCGATGGATGGCGACGATGCGCCCCATGCCGGTGATGATTCCGGTAAACATGTGTGTATTTTCGCAGGGAAAAGCGGCAGAACGCCCGGGCGGGCGGTAAAGGCGTTGAAAAGGCTGCCGGATGGCCTTGGAGCGACTCTGGCGGGAAGGTTGCTAGAACTGGTCTCGACCGACCACACGGGCCACGATGCGCAAGTCGGCGCCCACCCGATCAATCGATTGAAACTGCAGCTCAACCGCCTCGGAAAGCGCCTGCAAGGGGCCGAACGCCGCCATGCCCTGGCCCGGCCCGAGGAGCTTGGGCGCCAGGTAAAGCACAAACTCATCGACCAGCCCGGCCCGGATCAGCGAGCCGTTGAGCTTGCTGCCGGCCTCGACATGCAATTCGTTGATCTCGCGGCGGCCCAGGTCATGCATCATCGCGGCCAGGTCCACCTTGCCGTTCGCGTCAGGCAGCATGACCACGGTGGCTCCACGCGCTTCCAGCGCCGCCTTTTTTGCATCATTTTGAACTGCAGCGTAGATCAGGCAAGCGCGGCCAGCTATGAAAATATGAGCATCCAGCGGCGTCTGCAGCCGGCTGTCCACCACGACGATGTGCGGCTGGCGGGGCGTTGACACTTCGCGCACGTCGAGGCGGGGATTGTCTTCAAGCACCGTGCCGATGCCCGTCAGCACTGCGCAGGCGCGTGCGCGCCAGACATGGCCGTCGGCTCTAGCTTCAGGCGATGTGATCCACTGGCTCAGGCCATTGGACAGCGCGGTCGTGCCGTCCAGCGAAGCCGCCATTTTCATGCGCACCCACGGCGCCCGGCGAATCATGCGGCTGAAAAACCCGATGTTGAGTTCACGGGATTCGGCCGCGCCGGGACCGACTTCGACCTCGATGCCGGCGGCGCGCAGGCGAGCAAAGCCCTGGCCCGATACCAGCGGATTCGGGTCGGCGATGGAGGCGACGACTTTCTTGATGCCGGCGGTGATCAATGCATCGCAACAGGGGC
>JAQGMN010000287.1 GCA_028292345.1 Polaromonas sp.
ATGGACCTGGCGATTGGCGCCAAGCAGACCTGGGTCATGATGGACCTGCTGACCAAGAAAGGCGACAGCAAGGTGGTGCGAGAGTGCACCTACCCGCTCACCGGCATCGGCTGCGTCAGGCGCATCTATTCCGATCTGGCCACGCTCGAATGCACGCCGCAGGGCTTGAGGCTCATCGACAAGGTCGAAGGGCTGGCGCACGCCGAGCTTGAACGCCTGGTCGGCCTGCCGATCACCGCCTGAGCCGCCTTTTTTTGTGCCGTATCGACCTTTCATCAGGAGACAAGACCATGACGACCCCCCAAGCCTTTATCTGCGACGCCATCCGCACCCCCTTCGGCCGCTACGGCGGGGCCTTGAGCAGCGTGCGCGCCGACGACCTGGGCGCCATTCCCATCCGCGCGCTGATGGCGCGCAACCCGGGCGTGGACTGGCAGGCCATCACTGACGTGCTCTACGGCTGCGCCAACCAGGCCGGCGAGGACAACCGCAACGTGGCGCGCATGTCCAGCCTGCTGGCCGGCCTGCCGATGGAAGTGCCCGGCGCCACCATCAACCGCCTGTGCGGCTCCAGCCTGGATGCGCTGGGCACGGCCGCGCGCGCCATCCGCTCCGGCGAAGCTGGCCTGATGATCGCCGGCGGGGTTGAAAGCATGAGCCGCGCGCCGTTCGTGAGCCCCAAGGCCGAGAGTGCCTTCAGCCGCAACAACGCGGTGTATGACACCACCATCGGCTGGCGCTTCGTGAACCGGCTGATGAAAGCGCAGTACGGCGTGGACTCCATGCCCGAGACGGCCGAGAACGTGGCCAGCGATTTCGGCATCGAGCGCGAGGCGCAGGACCGCATGGCGATGAACAGCCAGCTGCGCGCCGTCGCGGCCCAGCAGGCCGGCCACCTGGCCCGCGAGATCATTGGCGTGCGCATCCCGCAGAAAAAGGGCGACGCCATCGTGGTGGACACGGACGAGCACCCGCGCGCCACCAGCCTGGAGGCGCTGGCCCGGCTCAAGGGCGTGGTGCGCCCGGACGGCACCGTCACGGCGGGCAACGCCAGCGGCGTGAACGATGGCGCCTGCGCGCTGCTGCTGGCCGATGAAGCCAGCGCGGCGAAAAACGGCTTGACGCCCCGGGTCCGCGTGGTGGGCATGGCCACGGCCGGCGTGGCACCGCGCATCATGGGCATCGGCCCGGCGCCAGCGACGCAAAAGGTGCTGGCCTTGACGGGGCTCACGCTCGGGCAGATGGACGTGATCGAATTGAACGAAGCGTTTGCCGCGCAGGGCCTGGCCGTGCTGCGCGCATTGGGCCTTGCCGACGACGACGAGCGCGTCAACGCCTGGGGCGGCGCCATTGCGCTGGGCCACCCGCTGGGCGCCTCGGGCGCGCGCCTGGCGACCACGGCGGTGAACCGGCTGCATGCCACGGGCGGGCGCTACGCGCTGTGCACCATGTGCATCGGCGTCGGGCAGGGCATTGCCGTCATCCTGGAACGGGTGTGAACGCGATGACGACCTCCATGACTCCATGCATTGTGGTCACTGGCGCGAGTTCCGGCATTGGCCGCGCCATTGCCCAAGCGCTGCTGGACCAGGGCCAAAGCGTGGTCAACCTCGACTACGTGCTGCCCGAGTGGCGCCATCCCCAACTCGTGTCTTATCAGGCCGACCTGACCCGGGAAGCGCCGACCCGCGAACGCGCGGCCGAGATTGCCGCGAAGCACAACGTCACCGCACTGGTCAACAACGCCGGCGCGACCCGGCCCGGCACCATCGACACCGCCACGACCGAATCGCTGGACGACGTGGTCGGCCTGCACCTGCGCGCCGTCCTGCTGCTGACCCAGGCGTTTTTGCCGACGCTGCGCGCCTGCGGCCAGGGCCGCATCGTCAACATGTCTTCGCGCGCCGCGCTGGGCAAGGCCGACCGCATTGTCTATTCGGCGACCAAGGCCGGGATGATCGGCATGACGCGCACGCTGGCGATGGAGCTCGGCCGGGACGGCATCACCGTCAATGCGATTGGCCCGGGGCCGATCGCCACCGAGCTGTTTCGCCAGAGCAATCCCAAGGGCGCGCCGCAGACCCAGCGCATCCTGGACAGCATTGCCGTGGGCCGCATGGGAACGCCCGGCGACGTGGCGCGCGCGGCGCTATTTTTCCTGTCGCCCGACAACGGCTTTGTCACCGGACAGGTGCTCTACGTCTGCGGCGGCACCACGCTGGGCGTCGCGCCAATCTGATTTTTTTGGGCTACACGGCCTTCCTCCTTCGCTTTACCTCTCAAGGACTTCAACCATGTCTCATTCATTCAGTTTTACCCCCGCATCACGTCGCCATTTCACCCTCCATGCGCTGGCCTCCGCGGCGCTCCTGGGCGCGGGCATGCTCGCGGCCGTGCCTGCCGCGGCGCAGGCGGCCTACCCCAGCAAGACCATCACCATCATCGTGCCTTTCGCGGCCGGCGGCACCACCGACATCCTGGCGCGCATCCTGGGCCAGGCGCTGACGGCCGAGCTGGGCCAGACCGTCATCGTGGACAACCGCGCGGGCGCGGGCGGCAACATCGGCGGCCAGGCGGCGGCGCGGGCAGCGGCGGACGGCTACACGCTGTTCATGGGCACGGTCGGCACGCACGCCATCAATGCGGCGCTGTACAAAAAGATGCCGTTTGACCCCATCAAGGACTTTGCGCCTTTGAGCCGCGTGGCCAATGTGCCCAACTTGCTGGTGGCCAACCCGGCCCAGCCCTTCAAGACCGTCAAGGAACTGATCGCCTACGCCAAAGCCAATCCGGGCCAGCTCAACT
>JAQGMN010000318.1 GCA_028292345.1 Polaromonas sp.
CATGCACATCGTCCAGTTCGTCCATCCGGATTTCCTGAATTCAAAAAGCATGCCGCGCTTTGCGCAGATGATTGCCGAAGGCATGCGCGCCCGTGGACACCGGGTCGATACCTGGACAGCCCGGCCGCTGGCCTATGGCGTTCCCGCGCCGGCGCGGCTGAAGAAATGGCTGGGCTATATGGACCAGTACATTTTTTTCCCCTTGCTGGTGCGCTGGCGCCTTCGCCGGATTCAACCTGATACCTTGTTCGTGTTCGGCGACCAGGCCCTGGGGCCGTGGGTTCCCCTGGTGGCGCGCAGGCCGCATGTCATCCATGTGCATGACTTCATGGCGCTGCGCTCGGCGCTGGGCGAATTTGCGCAAAACCCGACGGGCTGGGCAGGGCGCCAATACCAGGCGCTGATCCGGCGCGGGTTCAGCCGGGGAAGCTGCTTTGTCTCGGTGTCCGACAACACGCGCCGCCAGCTGCTGCGGTTCCTGCCGCAGCAGCCCGACGTGTCGGAAGTGATCTACAACGGGCTGAACTATCCGTTCCGGCCCATGAGCGCCACCGAATCCCTGGCCGAACTGCTGCCGGCCGGGCTGGCGCCGCCGCCAAACGGCTTTTTGCTGCATGTGGGCGGGAACGAATGGTACAAAAACCGCCTGGGCGTGCTTGAAATTTATGACGCCTACGCGCAGCAGGCAGAAAACCCCTTGCCGCTGTGGATGGTGGGCACGGAACCCTCGGTTGACTTGAAACAGCGCGCCCAGCGCATCACGCCCAAAGGCAAGGTGCGCTTTCTTTCCGGTCTATCCAACAAGCAGGTCTGCGCTGCCTATTCGGCGGCGCGCCTGATGGTGTTTCCCAGCCTGGCCGAAGGCTTTGGCTGGCCGATTGCGGAGGCGATGGCCTGTGGCTGCTTGGTCTTGACCACCGGCGAGGCGCCGATGACGGAAGTGGGCGGCGAGGCTGCGTTCTACATTCCCGCCAGGCCAGCGGGTGATGCCGGGACTTGGGCCGAGCAGGCCGGTGCCCGCGTTCTGGAAATACTCCAGCTCACGCCCGATGCAACGGACAGGCGGCGGCAATCGGGCTACCGGCAGGTTGCCCAGTTCGATGCCGAGCAGACCCTGAACGCTTATGAGCGCGTTTATCGGCAAGCGCTTGGACGGCTCAAGGCCTGAAGCAGCCCGAGGGTTTGTGCTTGAACCGGCTCCTTGGCCCGTGCGCCAAGCGCACCAACCGCGAAAAGCATATTTCCGGCATGAAAACTGCCTTTTGCGCACTAGCCGTGTGTGCAGTCAGCTATGAATTCAGTAGCGGCTGAATCGCTGGCCTGGGTATAAGTCCGACGGACATTTTTGATTTGTTGTTTTATGCGCCTTTGCCTGGCGCCGCCCTTCCATGAAACTCCTCCAGGTCATCTCATCCACCAATCCACAGGACGGTGGCCCCATCGAAGGCGTGAGGCAGCTCTGCGAGCCTTTGAGAAGTTTGGGCGTGAGCGTCGAAATTGTCTGTTGCGACGCCCCGGATGCGCCGGACCATTCGGCAGGCGGCATGCCGACGGTGCATGCGCTCGGGCCTTCGCGTTTCGGTTATGCCTACAGCCCCAGCCTGGTGCCCTGGTTGCGCCGCAATGCCGCGCGCTTTGATGCCGTGATCGTCAATGGCCTCTGGCAGTACAACGGACTGGCGGTGCAGCAGGCCCTGGCGGACAGCAAGGTGCCGTATTTTGTTTTTTCGCACGGCATGCTGGACCCCTGGTTCAAGCGCACCTATCCGCTCAAGCACCTCAAGAAGTGGCTGTACTGGCCCTGGGGCGAATACCGGGTATTGCGCGACGCGCGGGCGGTGATTTTCACTTGCGAAGAAGAGCGCCTGCTGGCGCGGCAATCGTTCTGGCTGTACCGCGTCAAGGAGGCTGTCACCGCGTTTGGCACGTCCACCCCGCCGGCGAATGGCCGCGAACTGGCGCAAAAGTTCCTGGCCGCTCACCCGCACCTGCAGGGCAAGCGGATTGCCCTGTTCCTCAGCCGCATCCATGAAAAAAAGGGGTGCGACCTGTTGCTTGACGCCTTTGCCAGGGTGGCGGACCGCGACGAACGCCTGCATCTGGTGATGGCCGGACCGGACCAGACCGGCTGGTCGGCCGGGCTGCAGGCGCAGGCGCAAAAACTGGGCATTGCCGACCGCATCAGCTGGCCGGGCATGCTGCAGGGAGACGAAAAATGGGGCGCCTTTCATGCGGCCGAACTGTTTTGCCTGCCTTCCCACCAGGAAAATTTTGGCATTGTGGTGGCCGAGGCCCTGGCCTGCGGCAAGCCGGTCTTGATCAGCAACAAGGTCAACATCTGGCGCGAGATTGAATCGGATGACGCCGGCTTCATCGATGAAGACACCGTGGCGGGCACCGAGCGCAGTCTGCGGCAATGGCTGGCGCTGGATGCCCCGGCTTATGCGCAGATGAGCGAACGGGCACGCCTGTGCTTTGCCCGGCGGTTTCACATCCGGCGTGCGGCCGAGCGGCTGGTGGAGATAGTCAAAGAGCATGCGTAACGATGATTTTTATGCAGGCGAAATGCCTTCGATGACCCGCACCAGCCCGCTCGACCTTCTGCCGCGCAGGCGGGGCTTTGTCGGCCCCACCTTCAGCTTGTCGAACCGGCTCAAAAGGGTGGTGTGGAAATTGACGTGGTTGCTGGCGGCCCGCTGGACGCCACCGCCCCTGCGCCGCTGGAGAATTCTTGTGTTGCGCCTGTTCGGCGCCCAGGTGTCGTGGCAGGCGTTCGTCTATTCGAACGTCGAGGTGTGGGCGCCCTGGAACCTGACGATTGAAGACTACGGCTCGCTGGGCCCGGGGGTGAACTGCTACAACATTGCGCCCGTTTGCATCGGCCAGCGCGCGGTGGTGTCCCAGGGCGCTTATCTGTGCACCGGCTCGCATGACTACCGCGACCCCGAATTTCCGTTGATTGCCAAACCCATCACGGTCGGGCGACGCGCCTGGGTGTGCGCCGGCGCCTTTGTCGGGCCCGGTGTCGTGGTGGGCGACGGTGCCATCCTGGCCGCCAGGGGCGCGGCTTTCGCCAACCTGGCGCCGTGGACGATCTCGCGAGGCAATCCTGCCGTTGTGCTCCATCAACGCCCGGTGATTGACGATTGAAACACCCAGCGTGAAATCAAGTTTTCCTGGACGTCCGATGCAATCTATTCCGCCGCCATTGCTCACCCATCCCACCTACCGCGCCGACATTGACGGATTGCGTGCCGTGGCCGTGCTGTCCGTGGTCATCTACCATGCCTTTCCGACAAAACTGGCAGGCGGCTTCATCGGCGTTGACATCTTTTTTGTCATCTCTGGCTTCCTGATTTCCACCATTATCCTTAACAACCTTCGCAGCGGCACTTTCAGCTACCTGGAGTTTTACCGGCGGCGTATTCGCCGCATCTTTCCTGCGCTGGTGGTCGTTTTGCTGGCCTGCCTGGGCTTGGGCTGGTTTGGCT
>JAQGMN010000353.1 GCA_028292345.1 Polaromonas sp.
AGGGCCAGCCGCCGCGCCGATGGCCTTGCCCGACTTCTCGCAGATCACCGAGCGCTACGGACCGTCGGTGGTCAACATCAGCGTGACCGGCACCACCCGGGTGTCCAGCGACTCGCCGCTGGCGCAGCGCGGCGACGACGAAGGCGATGACGCCCTGCCCGGCGGCCCGCTGGGCGAGCTGCTGCGCCGCTTCCATCAGGGCCAGGGGCATCAGGGCGCGCCGCAGGACATGCCCACGCGCGGCCAGGGCTCGGGTTTCATCGTCAGCGGCGACGGCATCATTTTGACCAATGCGCATGTGGTGCGCGGCGCAAAGGAAGTCACCGTCAAGCTGACCGACCGGCGCGAGTTCCGCGCCAAGGTGCTGGGCGCCGACGCCAAAACCGACATTGCGGTGCTGAAAATCGAGGCCAGCAACCTGCCGGTCGCCACGCTGGGCAAGACCAGCGACCTGAAGGTCGGCGAATGGGTGCTGGCCATCGGATCGCCCTTCGGTTTTGAAAACACCGTGACCGCCGGCGTCGTCAGCGCCAAGGGCCGGTCGCTGCCCGACGACAGCGCCGTGCCCTTCATCCAGACCGACGTCGCCATCAACCCCGGCAACTCGGGCGGGCCGCTGTTCAATGCGCGCGGCGAGGTGGTCGGCATCAATTCGCAGATCTACACCCGCAGCGGCGGCTACCAGGGTGTGTCGTTTGCCATACCGATCGACGTGGCGAACAAGATCAAGAACCAGATCGTCGCCACCGGCAAGGTCGAGCATGCGCGGCTGGGCGTCGCGGTGCAGGAGGTCAACCAGGCCTTTGCCGACTCCTTCAAGCTCGACAAGCCCGAAGGCGCGCTGGTCTCCATGGTCGAAAAAGGCAGCCCGGCCGACAAGGCGGGCCTGCAGCCGGGCGACGTGATCCGCCAGGTCAACGGCCAGCCCATCGTCTCGTCGGGCGACCTGCCGGCGGTGATCGGCCTGGCCGCGCCGGGCGACAGCGTCAGGCTCGATGTCTGGCGCCAGGGCGCGGCCAGGGAACTGACGGCACGGCTGGCCAATGCCGGCGACAAGGCGGCGCAGGTCGCCAGCAGGAAAGAGGCGCCTGGACAAGGCAAGCTGGGCCTGGCGCTGCGTCCGCTGCAGCCCGACGAGCAGCAGGAAGCCGGCGTGGACAGCGGCCTGGTGGTCCAGCAGGCCAGCGGCCCGGCGGCGCTGGCCGGCGTGCAGGCGGGCGATGTGCTCCTGTCGATCAACGGCGTTGCGGTGAAAAACATCGACCAGGTGCGCAGCGCCGTGGCCAAGTCGCAAAAATCGGTGGCGCTGCTGATCTTGCGCGGCGACAGCCGGATTTTCGTGCCGGTGGACCTGGGCTGAAGACGCCGGCGCTGCAGCGGCCAAGCATGCCCTGGCGCGATTTCTCCAGGGCATGCCGCCACGGCGGCAAGCCCAAGCGTGCGGCGAACAGTTGCGGCGCACGCGCCACAAAAACACAGTTTTTGCGGGGTTGCGATGCGCGTTTTGGCATGGCCTGGCGGCTGAACAGGTATCATCCGGCGCTCATCCTTCGCCTTTTTGGCCTGGCGAACGGACCACCCGGACGGCTCAATCCTGTGGCAACGCCCGATTCCGGAACAGCACCAAGCTTGTTGGCCAAAAACCCATCCTTGAATGCCCATGACCCCTGATTCACGTCCTGCCTTGCAACGCTGCCGTTCGGTTGCCCATCGATGGGCGCTTGTGGCGCTTGCAGGCGCAGCCGCCTTGTCGGCCCGTGCTGAAATCCCCTTTCCGTCCGACCTGCAGGCAGGCAGCGCGCAGGCGCAGCCTGCGCCCTCGCCGGCCTTTGCCCGCTGGCAGAGCAGCCTGGATGCTTTCGCCCTGGCCGACCGGCAGCAGCGCCCGGCCAGCGACGGCGTGCTGTTCGTCGGCAGCTCGACGATTCGCCTGTGGTCGCACCTGTCGCAGGATTTCCGGCAGGTGCCCGTCCTGCTCAACCGCGGATTTGGCGGCTCGACCATGCGCGACTGCAATGCGCTGGTGCGCGAGCTGGTCATCCAGTACAGGCCCCGGCATGTCATGGTGTATGCAGGCGACAACGACCTGGCCGAGGGCCGGACGCCGGACGCGGTGGTACGCAGCTTCGAGAATTTCGTGCGCAGCGTCCGGGCCGAGCTGCCGGACACCCGCATCAGCTACATCTCGATCAAGCCCAGCCCCTTGCGGCTTGCGCTGCTTCCCCAGGTCAGGGAAACCAACGCCCTTGTGGCTCGCTATGTGCAGACCGTCCCGAACGCGCGCTACATCGATATTTTCAACCCCATGCTCACCGCCGACGGCCTGCCGCGCCCCGAGCTGTTCCTGGCCGACCGGCTCCACCTCAATGAAGCGGGCTACCGTCTCTGGCAATCGGTGATTGCGGCAGACCTGTCCACGGCGCCCGCTACGGCGGCGCAGCCGGACCCGTTCCCGCGACATGCGACTGCGGCGCTGGGCCGCTAGGTTTTTCAGCCGCATCAAGCCGGTCCAGCCGCAGGGTGAGCCACGCCACCGCATGCAAGGCGGCAAAGCTGGCAACCACCACCAGCGCATCCAGCCACGCGGGATGCACGGCCGGATCGGCGCCCAAAAACGCCAGCACCAGCAGCACGACCACCAGGTGCATGCAAAACACCGCCAGCGAGGCCGCGCCCAGCATTTCCAGTGCGGGCAGCCGTGGAAAATGGCGCATGAGCGCAGGCCCGAAGCGGATCGCGACCACCATGAGCGCCAACAGGTCGAGCAGCCGCAGGGGCGCCAGCTGCCATTTGTCGAACAACAGGTTCAGGCTGGCGTTTGACAGGAAAGGCGCCTGCCCGACCGCATGCCGCCACACCAGGCAAACCACGGCCACCAGCACGGCCAGCGCAACCGCCCAGCGCGGAAAGACAAAGGGCACGGGCGCGGCTTCGGTCCGGCTGGCACCCATCCACAGGCCCAGAATCCACAAGAACTGCCACGAAAAAGTGCCGAATGCGCCGGTTTCATGGAACGGCACGGCCAGTCCGGTGAATGCCACGGCGCTGTCGTACACCCAATGGCCCAGGCCGAACTGGGCCAGCACCCACAGCCCCAGGCTCACGGCCATCACCGAGCGCCAGCCGCCGCGCAGCCCATGGGCCAGCACCCACGGGCTGGCCAGCATGAACAGGATGTACATCGGCAGGATGTCGAGCAGCGGCGGCTTGTAGATCAGCAGCAGGCCCGCCAGCAGGGCCGTCAACGGATGCGCCAGGTAGTACGAGATCAGGTCCTTGACGGCAGGCTCGTCAATGCGCAGCCCGAGCGCCGCGATCACCGTGAACAAGAAAAGCAGCGTCGCGGCATGGCAGGCATACACCTTGACCGCGCGGCGCCAGAACGCCACGCGCATGGCGTCGATGCCCTTGCGGTTCGCCATCTGGCCGTACACCATGCCGGCCATGTAGGCCGACAGCAGGACGAAACCCTCGGCGGCGGACACATAGCCGAAGGGCTGCCCGAGCGGCGAACTCAGGCGGGTGGGCAGGTGCGTGACGGTCATCAGGACCAGCATCAGGCCCCGCAGCGCGTCAAGCTCCCAGCGCCGGGTCATGCCGCCTGCCCGTCAACGCAAGCGGTAGCGCAGGTCAAGTGGATGAAATGAATCGGCAGGGAATTTTTCATGGGATGCGCGGTGTGAAAGAAGGCGGAAACCTGCTGCGCCCGAACGCCAGACAAGGAGTCGAGGCAGCCAAGATGGTTCCCCCGCGATCATGGCGCCGCACGCCGGTGCAGCCTTGCAGGCGCAAGCCCTGCATATCCTTAGTCATTCATCGCAAGCAGGACTGTCCGGGGTCCGGCAGGCCGTCGTCCGGGGCGGCGGAGGCGGCGGCCAGATTCGGCGAACGACAAGTGGCATTGGGCTCATCCTGCGCCGCAGCACTGCGCCAAGGGGCCTAAAGCGCAGGCCGCAGAACACGCCACCGCGAAGGGATGGTCAAGCCCGACAAGATATTTTGGCCAGCGTGAATTGCGCGGTCCCTGCCATTTTTTGAGTCAAATCGGCACTTTGCGCCATACTGGCGTGCGCAAACAGCTATTGTTTCAATAGCAAGTGTTCATTTGTCCAGAACCCGCATGCCGGGTGCCACCTGCCCATCGGCAATGGATCAGCAGTTCGCGTTCGGGCGGGCTGGTGTTCCCTGGATCGGTCGCAGGCTGGCGCCTTAAAACTCTTCCCAACTGCCCCCACCTGCCGCGCTTGCAGCGGCCAGCCGAGCCGGCGGCACGGGCGCCTGGCTGCGTTTGGGCGCTAGCCTGGACGCGGCGATGCCATGCCTGGCCGCCGGCGGCTGGCGGGGCGCCGGATGCCGGCTTTCCGTTTGGCCGCTTGAGCCTTTGTGCGTCATCGCATGATCCGGGTCCAGCCGGAACACGCCGACCACCTGGCTGAGCCCGCCGGCCTGCTCCTGCAGCGACTGCGCCGCCGCCGCCGCCTGCTCCACCAGCGCGGCGTTTTGCTGCGTCACCTGGTCCATCTGCCCGATCGC
>JAQGMN010000366.1 GCA_028292345.1 Polaromonas sp.
CTGCACTACGACTTTCGGCTGGAGCTTGGCGGCACGCTGAAAAGCTGGGCAATTCCCAAGGGACCGAGCCTGGACCCGGCGCAAAAGCGCATGGCGGTGCGGGTCGAGGACCATCCGCTGGACTATGCCGCCTTCGAAGGCACGATTCCGCCCCACCAGTATGGCGCGGGCGATGTCATCGTCTGGGACCGCGGAGAGTGGACGCCGGTGGGCGATCCGGTGGCCGGCCTTGAGAACGGAAAGCTGAGCTTCTCGTTGCACGGCCAGAAGCTCAAGGGCGGCTGGGCGCTGGTGCGCATGCGCGGACGCGGCGCGAAAAGCCGCGAAGGCCAGGAACCCTGGCTGCTGGTCAAGGAGCAGGACCCCGACGCCCGGCCCGGGCCGGATTTCGATGTGACCCGGGCCTGGCCGGACAGCGTGCTGACCGGCAGGCCGCTGCCTGCGCCCGCAGCGCCGGTTCATTCAGCAGCACCGGCAGCGAAGCCCGCCCCGCGCAATGCGCGCCCGCCGGCGGACAAGACCGCGCTGCCTGCACCGGCAGCACCGGTCAAGTCCTCCACCAGCGGCCCGCTGCCCAAGTCCGTGCGCATCACGCATGGCGAACGGTGGGTGGACCCCGGCACCGGCGTGACCAAGCGCCAGCTGGTCGAGTACTATGCGGCCGTTGCACCGCTCATGCTGCCGCACCTCAAAAACCGCCCGGTGGCCCTGCTTCGGGCGCCGTCGGGCATCGGTGGCACGCAGTTTTTCCAGAAGCATGCCGGCGCGCTGTCCATTCCCGGCCTGAAGCTGCTGGACCGCCGGCTGGACCCCGGCCATGCGCCACTGCTGGAAATCCCCTCGGCCACCGCCCTGCGGGGTGCCGCGCAGTTCAATGCGGTCGAGTTCCACACCTGGAATGCCGCCAGCGACGCCCTTCACAAGCCGGACCGCATGACCTTCGACCTGGACCCGGGCGAAGGCGTTTCATGGGTCGAGATGCAGGAAGGCGCGCAACAGGTCCGCATGCTGCTCGAGGAACTGGGGCTGGCCGCCTTCCTGAAGACCAGCGGCGGCAAGGGCCTGCATGTGGTCGTGCCGCTCAGGCGCACCCATGACGTCGGGGTGGTGAAGGATTTTTCCCATGCCGTCGTGGACCACCTGGTCAGCGCGCTGCCGCAGCGTTTTGCCGGCAAGAGCGGCGCCGAAAACCGGATCGGCAGGATTTTTGCCGACTACCTGCGCAACGGCTTTGGCGCGACGACGGTCGCGGCCTGGTCGGCGCGCGCGCGGCCCGGCCTGGGCGTGTCGGTGCCGCTGGCATGGGACGAACTGGCGGCCGTGTCCAGCGGTGCCCACTGGACCGTGCAGAACGTCGGCAGCCGGCTGGCGATGGGCAACGCGCCCTGGAGCGCCTATGCGGCATCGCGCAAGGGCCTGGCCGCGGCCATGAAGAAGCTGCATTTCCAGCCTGCCGCCTGATGCCCCGCCGGGCTGGCCAAGCCGTGCCGCCTGGCTTGTAGGCCTTGGCCGCAACATCGCCCGCGCCTGTGGCCTGGCAGCGAATCACCGCCTATGATTTGCCTCTGCAGAAGGTCTGCGCCTGGAGAACCCGATGAAACCCCTTTTTTTAGTGCTGCCACTGGCCTGCGCAGCCCTGCTGCTCTCAGGCTGTCCCGATTCCAAGCTGCCGACGCCCACCCCCACGGTGCCCACGCCCAAGGCGCAGGACAAGGCAGGCCTTGGCTTGCCGGGCGCCTTCGCATGGCAGCGGCAAGCGGCCGCCATGCCGGCCAGCGAAAAACGTTCATGAAGCGGCGCAGTCCCTTGCTGCTGGCGCTGGCCAGCCTGGCAATGGGCGGCTGCGCCATGCCGGCCGGAACCGCCGAGCCCTCCGCACAGAGCGTGACCCTGGACGGGAAAGCCTACATCTTCAGGCAGATCACCGAAAGCACCTGGACGGCCAGCGCGGCCGGAAACCAGGAAATCCTGGCAGCAACGCCGACCGCCACGGCGGCGCTGCAAAAAGCGGTGGAACTGGTTTCGGGCTGCAGCGTGACCGACAGCGACTATTCACGCCAGGGAACGCAATTCGATGCGCAGGTGAACTGCGCAGGCAGCCTGGGCCACTAGCAAGACGCATCAGCCCAAAAAGAGGGCCGCAACGGGCAATCCCGCTGCGGCCCCGCCTTGCCGCATCCGGAGATGGCGGCAAACAAACTCGGAGGCCCCGGAAGGCTCAGTGCTGGCCTTTGAGCGAATCTCGCAGGGCCTTGATCTCGTCATGGTTCTTTTGCGCACCCTGGGCCTGCTTTTCGACGACCGTGCGGATGGCGGGCGGCAGGTCCTGCTTGAGCGCCTTGCGGTAGCTGGCCACTGCGGCGTCTTCGCCGCGCTCGCATTCGTCGAGCATCGACTGGTCGCTGTGGCCGCTCAGGACGCCGCGCACCGACACCCAGCCGCGGTGCAGCGCACCGGTCACCGAGCCGCCGTCATCGGCCTCGCCGCCCATCTGGCGGATCAGCGCCTGCAGTTCCTGGCCGGCGGTGCGGCATTCCTGCGCATGGCGCGTCAGCAGGCTTTTCAGGTCGGCCGTCTGGGTGTGCTCGGCAGAGGTGCTGAATCCATATTCGCCGTCGCGGCAGGTTTCGAGCAGGTCGTTCAGCGTGCTGATCACGTCGTCGTTGCTGGCTGTCATGGTGTTGGCTCCGTCAGGTTGGGGGTTGAATCAAGTTTGCCCATGTGCGCCCTGGCTGAATGCCCGCAAGGGAAAACCGTTCAGCGGCGCTTGTCAGTGCAAGACGCATGATCGCCCGGGTGAAAAACGGTCGCGGTCAGGCAAGCACAGCCAGTGCTGTAGGCGAACACCGTCCGCCCGGTGCAGACAGCTTCCATCGCAT